>NZ_JAMYUI010000026.1:0-117322 GCF_040322895.1 Mesorhizobium sp. M0088 | reverse complement strand
GCCGCGACTTCAAAGCGCTGCTGCGGTGCAGAATTCTGCTCCGCTGCATTCCTCGACCAAGATCACGGCATGGATCCTCGGGTCTGCGCCGCGTCGCTTCGCTCCTGCTCCGCCCGTGGATGACGAAGGCGGGGAGGCTTCGGCCAATCTCCAGGTTTAGTGCCGCCCACCGGTCAGCAGAGAGATCATCTGCGCCCGCGGGCCAATAGAGACAATCTCTCTCTATGGGGCTGTCCAAACAGCCTTTCTGTCTGCATCGGGACGGATAATCTTCCCGCATCAGTCCGAACCGGGAGGTCTCGACCATGTCCGCGCATTTCGCCCGCTCGCATCGCCATGAAGCGCTCGATCGCCTCGCCGACCGCCGGCTGCTGCGTGAACTCGCCTATGTCGATGGCCACTGGACGGCGAGCGAGGCTGCCGAAAGCTTCGAAGTCACCGACCCGGCCACCGGCACCACAGTCGCTTTCGTCGCCGCGCTCGACGGCCGGCAGACGACGAAGGCGATCGATGCCGCCGCGCGCGCCTTCCCGGCGTGGCGGGCGCTGTTGCCGCAGGAGCGCTCGAAAATCCTGCGGAAATGGTTCGAGTTGATCATCGCTGCAAAGCAAGACCTCGCTCTGCTGATGACGCTGGAACAGGGCAAGCCGCTGCAGGAGTCGCTGGGCGAAATCGACTATGCCGCTTCCTTCGTCGAATGGTATGCCGAAGAAGCAAAACGCTTGAATGCCGAGAGCGTCACAAGCCATCTGCCGGGCGCCGAGATGATGGTGCGACGCGAGCCGCTCGGTGTCGTCGGCGTCGTCACGCCGTGGAATTTTCCGTCGGCGATGCTGACCCGCAAGGCTGCGGCAGCCCTTGCCGCCGGCTGCACGATCGTTGCGCATCCATCCTCGGAAACACCGCTGTCGGCGCTGGCGCTGGCCGAACTCGGCGAACGCGCCGGCTTGCCCGCCGGCGTCTTCAACATCATCACCGGCAAGGCTTCGACCATCGTCGGCCGGATGTGCGAAGATCCGCGCGTCCGTGCCATGAGCTTTACCGGCTCGACCGAGATCGGCCGGCTGATCGCCGCGCAAAGCGCGCCGACCATGAAACGGCTGGTGATGGAGCTTGGCGGCCATGCCCCGCTGATCGTCTTTGCCGATGCCGATCTGGACAAAGCGGTTGATATCGCCATCGACGCCAAATTCGCCACGTCGGGCCAGGACTGCCTCGCTGCCAACCGTATCTATGTCCAGCGTCCGATCTACGATCGGTTCTGCGCCGCCTTCGCCAAGCGTATCGAGACGTTGCGGACCGGCAATGGCCTTGCTGATAGCACCGACATCGGCCCGCTGATGCACGAGCGCGCCGTCAAGAAGGTCGAGGAACAGGTCGCCGATGCCATCGCTCACGGCGCGCGCTGCCTCACCGGCGGCAAGCGGCACCAGGCTGGCCCACTGTTCTATCAGCCGACGCTGCTGGCCGATGTCACCGATGAAGCACTGATCATGCGCGAGGAGACGTTTGGTCCGGTTGCCGCCGTGACGCCGTTCGACAGCGAGGATGAAGTGATTGCCCGCGCCAACGCTACCGAATATGGCCTCGTTGCCTATGTCGTGACCGAGAATGGTGGCCGGCAGCAGCGCATGGGCCGCGCGCTCGACTACGGCATGGTCGCCATCAACCGCGTCAAGATCACCGGCGCGCCGATTCCGTTCGGCGGCGTCAAGCAATCGGGCATCGGGCGCGAAGGCTCGCGCCACGGACTCGAGGCTTTCACCGATCTCAAATATCTCTGCCTGGATGTAGCTTAAGCTGCGCCGGAATCGCCGTTTTGTCAGGAGTCAAAAGAATGCTCGACCAGTCCAACGAACTCGCCGCCTGGGATCGCGACCACTTCTTCCATCCCTCGACCCATATGGGCACGCATGCGCGGGGCGAAAGCCCGACGCGCATCATGGCCAGCGGTGAAGGCGTCACCGTCTGGGACAACAATGGCAAGAAGAGCCTCGATGCCTTCGCCGGCCTCTATTGTGTCAATGTCGGCTACGGCCGTCAGAAGATCGCCGATGCCATCGCCGCCCAGGCGAAGAACCTCGCCTACTACCACGCCTATGTCGGCCACGGCACCGAGGCCTCGATCACGCTGGCCAAGATGATCATCGATCGCGCGCCGCAGGGCATGTCGCGCGTCTATTTCGGCCTCTCCGGTTCCGATGCCAACGAAACCAACATCAAGCTGATCTGGTACTACAACAACGTGCTCGGCCGGCCGGAGAAGAAGAAGATCATTTCGCGCTGGCGCGGCTATCACGGCTCGGGCGTGATGACTGGATCGCTGACCGGGCTCGACCTGTTCCACAACGCCTTCGACCTGCCGCGCGCACCGATCCTGCACACCGAGGCGCCCTACTATTTCCGCCGCGCCGACCGCTCGATGAGCGAGGAGCAATTTTCTCAGCATTGCGCCGACAAGCTCGAGGAGATGATCCTGGCTGAGGGTCCGGAAACCGTCGCGGCCTTCATCGGCGAGCCGATCCTCGGCACCGGCGGCATCGTGCCGCCGCCGGCCGGCTATTGGGAAAAGATCCAGGCGGTGCTGAAGAAGTACGACGTGCTTCTGGTCGCCGACGAGGTGGTGACGGGCTTCGGCCGGCTGGGCACCATGTTCGGCTCCGACCATTACGGCATCAAGCCGGACCTGATCACCATCGCCAAGGGCCTGACCTCGGCCTATGCGCCGCTGTCGGGCGTCATCGTCGCCGACAAGATGTGGCAGGTGCTGGTTGAGGGCTCCGACAAGCTCGGTTCGCTCGGTCATGGCTGGACCTATTCGGCGCATCCGATCTGCGTCGCCGCCGGTGTGGCCAATCTCGAACTGATCGACGAGATGGATTTGCTGACAAATGCCCGCGAGACCGGCGCCTTTTTCCGCGCCGAACTGGCCAAGGCGGTCGGCGGCCACACGAATGTCGGGGACGTCCGCGGCGACGGCATGCTGGCGGCGGTGGAATTCGTTGCCGACAAGGACGACCGGGTGTTCTTCGACGCCTCGCTCAAGATCGGCCCGCAGGTGGCGACGGCACTTGCCGCAAGCGGCGTCATCGGCCGCGCCATGCCGCAGGGCGATATTCTCGGCTTCGCGCCGCCGCTCTGCCTGACCCGCGAGGAAGCCGACATCGTCGTGTCGAAGACCGCCGATGCCGTGAAGAGCGTGTTTGCCAATCTCTGAGATCGACCGATGAATGCCATGATCAGAACCCTCCCCGCCACCATGGCCGCCGTGCTGCTCACCGGGCACGGCGGACCGGAAAAACTCGTCTACCGCAGCGATGTGAAAGTGCCCGGGCCCGCTCCCGGTGAAGTGCTGGTCAAGGTCAGCGCTTGCGGGATGAACAACACCGATGTCTGGGTGCGCCAGGGCGCCTATGGCACGGAGGAGGACGCTGCCGCCGTGTCGACATGGCGCCGCCAGGGCAACACGCTTGTTTTCCCGCGCATCCAGGGCACGGACACCGTCGGTATCGTCGCCGCCGTCGGCGAAGGCGTATCGCCGGACCGTATCGGCGAACGGGTGATGGTCGATTTCTCGATCTACAACCGCGACGACGATTCACTCGCCGACATCGATTATATGGGCCATGGCCGCGATGGCGGTTACGCCGAATACCAGGCCGTGCCGGCCGAGAACGCTCATGTCATCGACACCGACATGAGCGATATCGAACTCGCCACCTTCTGCTGCGCTTACCTCACCGGTGAACAGATGCTGGAGCGCGCCGCGCTCAAGGCCGGCGAGCGTGTGCTGGTCACAGGCGCCTCGGGTGGTGTCGGTTCGGGCATCGTGCAACTGGCACGGGCGCGCGGCGCCATTCCCTATGCGGTCGTCGGCAAGGGCAAGGAACAGGCGGTGCGCGACATCGGGGCCGAGGTTGTCATCACCCGTGGTGTTGCCGACCTGCCGCGAGCCGTGAACGAGGCGACCGGAGGCCAGCCGATCGACGTGGTGGCCGACCTCGTCGGCGGCGCCATCTTCAACGACCTGTTGCGTATTCTCAGGCCCGAGGGCCGTTACACTACCGCAGGCGCGATTGCCGGCCCGGTCGTGCAGTTCGATCTCAGGACCATGTATCTGAAGCAGTTGCAGCTGCATGGCTCAAGCCAGGGCACGCGCGCGGATTTCCGCCGCATCGTTGGCTACATCGAGGCGAGAAAGATCCGGCCGCTGGTCGGCGGCGTCTACAAGCTCTCCGATTTCCACCATGCGCAGGCGGATTTCATCGCCAAGGATTTCGTCGGCAAGCTGGTGGTGGTGCCGGATGCCATGTGGGGCTCGGCTGGCTGAACAACGCTCGTCTCAACCGTGCTGGGCCGCTCTCAGCAGCATGCCGAACAGGTCGCGCGGCTCGTCGGGGTCGGCCAGCATGTCGAGTTCCTGGTAGAGGCCAGTCGAGCGCAGCTGATCCCTGACATAGCGCAGCGCCGAAAAATCCTCGATGGCGAAGCCGACCGAATCGAACAGCGTGATCTGACCGGGATCGCGCCGGCCTTGTACGGCGCCCGACATCACCTGCCACAGCTCGATCACCTCATGATCCGGCGCAAGCTGCTGGATCTCGCCCTCGATGCGCGTCTGCGGCGGATATTCGACGAAGATATCGGAGCGCAGCAGGATATCGCGGTGCAGTTCGGTCTTGCCCGGACAGTCGCCGCCGACCGCGTTGATGTGCACGCCGGAGCCGACCATATTGTCGGTGAGGATGGTGGCGTACTGCTTGTCGGCGGTGACGGTGGTGATGATGTCGGCTCCCTCGACCGCCTCCTGCGCGGTGCCGCAGGCGACCATGTCGAAGCCGAGACCGGCGAGATTGCGGATGCATTTTTCGGTGGCAGTGCGGTCGATGTCGTAAAGCCTCAGCCTGTCGACGCCGAGCAGCGCCTTGAAGGCCACCGCCTGGAATTCGGCCTGGGCGCCGTTGCCGATCAGCGCCATGCAGCTGGAGCCGGCCGGCGCCAGGTATTTGGCGGCCAGAGCCGACATCGCCGCCGTGCGCAGTGCGGTCAGGATCGTCATTTCGGATAGCAAGACAGGATAGCCATTGTGGACATCGGCGAGCATGCCGAAAGCGGTCACCGTCTGGCGGCCTTCGCGCATGTTCTTGGGATGGCCGTTGACGTATTTGAAGCCGTAGACCTCGCCGTCGCTGGTCGGCATCAGCTCGATGACGCCCTCGGCGCTGTGCGAGGCGACGCGCGGCGTCTTGTCGAACAGCTCCCAGCGGCGGAAATCATCCTCGATGTAGCCGGCCAGTTCGACGAGGAAGCGCTCGACGCCGATCTTCAGCACCAGCTTCATCATATGATCGACGCTGACGAAGGGCACGATGTTGAGATTGGGGATCATTTTTTCTTATCCTTGCCGCATGCGGGCGGTCAGTCCTGGCGATGCGCGTTGTGCGCCTTCATCATCGCCGCCAGCGCCGGATCGTTTTGTTCCAGCGCCCCGATAGCTCCGCCCGTGTCGTAGAGGCGCTCATCCTGTCCCATCTTGAACTTGGCTTCGAGCCGTTCGATCGGCAGGTCAAACCCAAGGATATGCGGTATGCGCCGCTCCATGCCGCCTGGTCCCAGTTCGCGCATGCACCAGCGGTCGTCGCGCTCCTTCTCCAGCACGTCGACAAGCTGCAGGAGATGCCGGGCGGTGGCATGATCGTCGAGCGGCACCGGATGCCCATGACAATGCACGACAGCAAAATTCCAGGTCGGCGCGCTGTCGCGCACCGGATTGCGCGGATACCAGGACGGCGAGATGTAGCCATGCGGACCGTGAAAGATGGCGACCGTCTCCCTGCCCTCGGCGATCAGCGCGCTGTGCGGATTGGCCCTGGCGAGATGCGAGACCAGCGTTCCGTTTTCACCCCGCGCGCGATCGAGCACGAAGGGAAGATGCGAGACGACAAGACCCTGCGGTCCCGATGTCACCACCGTGGCAAAGGCCGCGGCCTCGATTAGGCCGAACACCTCGTCGCGCGACAGTGGCGCGAACTCGAGCTTGGTATACATCAGGTCAGCTTCGCTGGGCGCGAACCGCCGGGATCAGGCCTTGCGGGCGAACCAGCAGCACGGCGATGACGCCCGACAGCACGATGGCGTCGCGATAGGGCGCGATCGCTCCCGGCAGTGTCGCTTGCAGCAGCACCTCGATGATGCCGAGCAGGAAGCCGCCGGCGACCGCACCGGGCAGGCTGCCGAGCCCGCCGACGACGGCGGCGATGAAGGCCTTCAACACCGGCGTAAAGCCCATCAGCGGATCGACCGAGGCACGCTGCGCCACCCACAGCATGGCCGCCAGCCCGGCCAGCAGGCCGGAGAGCAGGAAGGCGGTGGCGATGATGCGGCTGGCCGGAATGCCCATCAGGCGCACGACGTCGAAATCTTCCGCCGCGGCGCGCATCGCCGTGCCGGTCACCGAGCGGCGCAGGAAGACTTCCAGCGCAATCAGCGCCAGTGCGGAGACGACGATGGAGATGCTGGGACCGACGCCGATGGTGAAGTCGCCGAAGGAGAAGGCGCCGGTCATCCAGCTAGGCATGGCGACAGCTTGCGGCCGTGCCGAGATGCCGTTCTGGAAGACGACCTTCAGCAAGCTGGAAACCGCGAAGCTGGTCAACAGCAGGCTGGTGACGCTGGCGCCGCGCATGGGCCTGAAGGCGATACGCTCCATGGCGACGGCGGCGAGCGCGCCGCAGGAGACGGCGACAAGCACCGCCACCGGGAACGGGAAGCCGAGCACCAGCGAGGCCAGAAGCGCATAGCCCGACAGCGTCATCAGCTCGCCATGGGCGAAGTTGATGAGGCCGACGATGGAAAAGACGATCGCCAGCCCGAGCGCCAGCAGCGCATAGACGCCGCCGAGGCTCACCGCATTGATGATCTGCTGCGCGATCATGCTTCTTAAGCTCCCAGATAGGCTTGGCGGACGAGGTCCGATGAAGCGAGTTCTTTTGCCGTGCCCGACAGCACCACCTCGCCATTGGCGAGCACAACGGCGCGGTCGGCGATTTCGAGCGCCAGCGCCACATTCTGTTCGACCAGCAGGATGGTCAGGCCCTTGCGGCGCAGTTCGGCGATCAGGTCGAAGACGGTGTCGATCAGTTGCGGGGCAAGGCCGAGCGAGGGCTCGTCGAGCAGGATCATGCGCGGCTTGCCCATCAGCGCGCGGGCGATGGCCAGCATCTGCTGTTCGCCGCCCGACAGATTGCCGCCCTTGACGCGGTGGTAGCGGCGCAGGATCGGGAACAGCTCCAGCATCTCCTCCTCGCGCAGCCTTGCCTCGGCCGCCGGCTGATGCACCGCGCCGCCGAGACGCAGATTGTCGGCCACCGTCAGGCTGGCGAAGATACGGCGGCCTTCCGGCACCAGCGCGACGCCTTTGCGGGCGATCGCCTCCGGCGCCAAGCCGGTGATATCGACACCGTCGAAGATCACCTTGCCGAACGCCGCCGGCACCAGCCCGGCGACGGCGCCGAGCGTCGAGCTCTTGCCGGCGCCGTTGGCGCCGACCAGAGCGATGATCTCGCCGCTGCCGACGGTGAGGTCGACGCGGCGCACCGCCTCGACCTCGCCGTACCGGATTTTCAGGGCTTCGACGCTCAGCATGACATCACGGCGCCGGAACGTCGGCAGCGTCGGGGATCAGGGTCTGGACATGCTTGCCCTCGCCGCCCTCGTAGCGCATCAGCGCCACTGGCCGCAGCGGCATGCGATCGGTGCCGGCATAGGTGATCTTGCCGGTGATGCCTTCGAAATCCTTGAGGCCGGCGATGGCGTCGCGGATCGCTTTCGGGTCGTCGGAGCCGGCCGTCTTGACCGCTTGGTCGAGGATCAGGCCGATCTCATAGCCATTGACTTCATAGGTCGATTCCGGTGCGTGGCCGGCATATTTGGTGAAGGCGGCGTTGAAGGCCTCGAGCTTGCTGCCCGGCTCGGCATAGCCGGCCGCGGTGTAGACGACGCCGTCGACCAATTTGCCGAGCGCCTTGATGGTCGGCGTGCCGATGGCATCGGCGCCATAGACCGGGATGGTGACGCCGGCGCCACGCAATTGCTGGATGAAGGCGGGGAAATCCGGCTCATAGGCCGCCGTCATGATCAGGTCGGGCTTGTCGGCCAGGCCCTTGATGTTGGTGATCTCGGCGGAAAAATCGGGCTGGCCCATGCTGAACGTGCCGCGGCCGACAATGGCGCCGCCCTTCTTCTCGAACACCTTGCCGAAATATTCCGGCAGATTGGCGGTGTAGGTGGAGTCCGGCGAAGTCAGCAGGAACACCTTCTTCTTGCCTTCCGAGACGGCGAAGTCGGCGACCGCCGTCGCCTGCACATTGTCGGCCGGATAGGTGCCGAACATGACGTCGCCGACCGCGCCGGTGAGCACGGGGGCGGAGCCGCACAGCGTCAAGGTCGGAATACCAAGCGGTTGGGTCAGCTGGCCGGCGGAAATCGAGGGATCGGCATCGCACGGCGTGATCATGATCTTGGCGCCGGCGTCGATCAGCTCCTGGGCGACGGTGGCGGTCTGCGCGGTATCGGAGCGCGTGTCCTTGATCAGCAGCTTGACGGTGTATTTGCCAGCGAGGCCACCCTTGGCGTTGAGCTCGTCGAGCGACATGCGCAAGCCGGCAAGTGCCGGCTGGTCGTAGGGAGCGAGGCCACCGGTCTGCGCGGTCGCGGCACCGATGATGATCTCCTCGGCGCTGGCCGTCGAAATGGCGGCGATGCCGAACACGGCAGCGCACAAAGCGGCGCGATGGAGGCGATAGAGGCTTGGCATGTCGGTTCTCCTTCTGGATTTCTTATGGTTGGCTGTCGTTGCGGGTCATGCGGTCTGGTTTTCAGGCGTTGCGGTCTTGGCGCGCGACGTGCGGCTGCCGAGATAGGCTGCGATCACGGCGGGGTTCTTCTGGACATCGCCCGGCGTGCCGTCGGCGATGACGCGGCCATGATCGATGACGACGATGCGCTCGCACAGGTTCATCACCAGCCGCATGTCGTGTTCGATCAGGACGACGCCGATGCGGCGCTCGGTGCGGACTGTCGAGAGGATCGAAACCAGTTCGGCGGTCTCGACGGCGTTCATGCCGGCGGCCGGCTCGTCGAGCAGCAGGAAGCGCGGCTTCAATGCCAGGGCGCGCGCCACTTCGAGCCGGCGGCGCTGGCCATAGGCAAGCCTGGCGGCCGGTTGATCGGCGAATCTCTCCAGCCCCATGCGTCCGAGCTCACCCATGGCCGCGGCCTCGGCGTGGCCAAGATCAGGTTCCACCTGGCGGGCGGCGACGACGACATTTTCGAGCACGGTCATGTGCGGGAAGACGCGGATGTTCTGGAAGGTGCGGGCAACGCCGGAGCGGGCGAAGCGGAAGGCCGAAGCCTGCCGGACCACGCCACCCACCGACACGGTGCCGGCACTTGGCTTGATATCACCGGCCAGCATGTTGAGCAGCGTCGTCTTGCCGGCGCCATTGGGGCCGATGATGCCGGTGATGCTGTCGGTCTCGAAATCCAGGCTGACGTCGTCGACGGCGACGACGCCGGCATAGCGGCGCGACAGATGGACGGCGGTGAGCCGGTCACTCTCGACATGCCGCGGTGGCGCCGTTGAAGCCATCACGGCCTGGCGTCCGGGCCGGCGCAGCAGGTTCAGTTCACGCTCGCCGAACAGACCGGTCGGCCGCCGCCAGATAACCAGGATCATGGCGATGGCAAGCACGCCCTGGGTCAGGCCGAACAGGACGGGCAGATGCAGGCCGAGCACCTCGCCGCCGCCTTCGAAGCGGCGCACCACTTCGACCAAAACGATGGTGACGATGACGCCGGCGAAAGCGCCGAGCGACGAGGTCATGCCGCCGACGATCAGCATGGCGAGCATGGTGAAGCCGAGGTCGAAATAGAAATCGCGTGGCGAGAACGCACCCAGAAACTGCGCCATCATGGCGCCGGCGGCCATGGCGGCGACGACACCCGCCACCCAAGCGGCCAGACGCGCCGTGCGCTGGTCGACGCCGACGGCGGCGGCACCGCGCTCGTCATTGGCGGCGGCGCGGGCGGCAAGGCCGAAGGAGGTTTCGCGAAACAGCCTCGCCGCCACCAGCGCCATCGAAGCGACAGCGGCAGCCGTCCACAGCCCGACCTCGCGCGGCACGCCATAGAATGGCTGACTGCCGCGCGTGATCTCGCGCCCGGCCACCAGCAGCGTGTAGACGATGATCAGCATGGCAAGCGTTGCGATCGAAGCGCTCGATCCGGAAAGCCTGAGCAGCGGCGTGCCGGTCAACAGGCCGACTATGACCGCGAGAGCAAGGACGACGGCCAGCGCCGCGAAGAAGGAGAGTTGATACCCGGCGAGGAATTGCGGCAGGTCGCGCAGCGCCGTTCGTTGCAATGCGGTCGGCATGGTGAGGATGCCGGTGGCGTAGGCGCCAAGGCCGACAAAGGCGGCCTGACCGAACGAGACGATGCCGCTGTTGCCAGAGAATATCTGCAGGCCAAGCACCGCCGTCAGCATGATCGCGGCATAGGTGACCACACGTTGCATGGCGGCGCTGCCAAAGATGAAGGCGGCAAGCGCCACCAGCAGCAGCACCGCGACCATGCACAGGGCATCGGCAGTGGCGTTGCGAAACGCGGCCGGCATGAAGCCACTGGGCTTGCTCTCGCTCATCGTCACCGACGCCATTACGCGGCCCTGAAGCGATCGGGTGAAAACGGCGCCAGGATCGGTTGCGCGCCTTCGGTGACCAGCCTGGCCACCGCCTCGCCGACTGCCGGCCCGGTCTTGAAGCCGTGGCCGGAGGATCCCGCCGAAACGACCAGCCCTTCGACGTCAGGCATGGCGCCGATGACCGGCAGATCGTCGGGGCTCATGTCGTAGAGTCCGGCATAGCCGGGCCGGATGCCAAGCTCGGCCATGGCAGGGACTCTGCCAGCGAAGGTCTCCAGAATCTCGACCGATTCCTGCTCCTCGACACCTTCCATGTAATCATCAGGATTTTGGACCAAACGCGGGCGGCCCGCATGTTCGTGGCGCAGGCCGGTGCCGCCACCAGCCCAGGTGCCGGCCAGGATGACGCCGTCATTGTCAGGCCGTGCATAGTTGCAGGAAATGTCGTCGCACCAGGCGAAAGGCATGACCTGCCTTGCCTTGCCGGCTGCGTCGAGGACGGCCATCGGATGGCGCTCGACATGCAGCGGCAGATCGAGGCCGACCGTCGCCAGCAGGCGGCGCGTCCACGGCCCGGCGGCCAGGACGACGGTACCGGCTTCCAGCACCGTTCCATCGGTCAAGGTGACGCCGGTGATGCGGTCGCCCTGCCGTTGAAGGCTCTCGACCAGCGTGTTCTGCATGATCCTGGCACCGTTGGCGCGGGCGGCACGGGCGATGGCGTTGGTGGCGCCGAAGGCATCGGCGTAGCCATATTCCGGCTCCCACAGCGCCATTGCGACATTGTCCAGGGCAAAGCCGGGTGCCGCGTCGGCAAAGGCCTGCGGCGACAATGTCTCGATGCGCGCGCCCTCGCCGCGGATGCGTTCGGCCGCCGCCGTCCAACTCACCTTGTTGTCGTTGCCGCAGACCCACATCATGCCGATTTCGGTGACGAAAGAGCCTTCGCCCGCGATTTCCGGCAGCGACACCAGGATCTCGCGGCCACGTATGGAAAGCTGCGACAGTTCCGGCATCAGGTAGAAGGCGTGCAGCAGCGCCGACGATTTGCCCGACGGGCCGCCGGCGGGATGGGTCTGCTCGACCAATGTGACCTTCACACCGGCCTTGGCCAGATGATAGGCGGCGCTCGATCCGACAATGCCGGCACCGACGACGATGACGTCGCTTCCGTTTCGCATGGCTGTTCCCCACAGTCTCTTGGCTGCTTTCCGACAAGGTAGGGCCAGCGATCACGCAATGTCAACATCTCTTCATTGTTGACCAAGATTTAAATCTCTGTAATAAACTCGACAAAACAAGAGAACACGGATTTCGGGGAGGCCCATGGCGATACGCGATGTTCTGATGCGCGGGGATCTTGCGCTGACGCCGTCGGAAGAGAAGATCGTCCGACTGCTGTTGACGGACTATCCGACCTCCGGCCTCGGCACCGCCTCATCGCTCGCCCGGCGCGCTGGCGTCAGCGATCCGACCGTGGTGAGACTGGTCGTCAAGCTCGGCTATGAAGGGTTTCCGGATTTCCAGGCGAAGCTTCTGGCCGAAGTCGAGGCAAGACTGCACTCGCCGCTGCTGATGATGGAGGCCAAGCGGCAGAGCGGCTCCAACGACAGCGCCGTGCTGGCCTATCTCGACAGCGTCACCACGGCCTTGCAGAAAGCCACCGCCGCGACACCCATCCAGACATACGAGCGGGCGGCCCGCCTGCTGATGGAGGTCAAGGGCGAGGTTGTGATGGTCGGCGGCCGGTTCAGCCGTCACATCGCCGGCATGCTGGCCGGCTATCTCGTGCAGTTTCGCTCCGGGGTTCGCGATCTCGGCGTGCTTTCTCCACAGACTTTCGACACGCTCGCCGACCTCGACCGGCGCGACGTGCTCGTCGTGTTCGACTACCGCCGCTACCAGCTCGACGTCATGGCCTATGCGAGCCAAGCGGCAGCGCTCGATGTGCGCATCGTCCTGTTCACCGACCAATGGCTGTCGCCGATATCAGACCTCGCCGAAGTCACCATCGTCAGCCCGCTCGAAGTCGCCTCGCCCTACGACACGCTGGCGCCGGCGATCGCCCAGATGGAGGCGCTGGTCGCCCATATCGTTTCGACGCTGGGCGACGACGCGCGCGCCCGCATCGAGCGGCTCGAAAGGGTGCGACATGCCAATGCCGTGACACTCGACAGCGACCCGCAAGAGAACGGCGCGCGCAAGATACCCGGACCCCGCAAGACGCCGGGACCCAAATCAGCAAAGCAGGACGACAAAGCATGACCCAGGCCCTACCCAAACGAGACGAAGCCTTCCGTGCCGGCGAAACGGCCCTGCTGCTCGTCGACATGCAGCGCATCTGGCTGGAGCCGGGCGCAGATCCGTCGCATCCGGAGCGTGGGCCGGATCATTATTTCTACCGGCAGACATCGTCACAGACGATCCCCAACCAGGAGCGCCTGCTGGCCGCTGCGCGGGCCAATGGCGTCGAGGTGCTGCACACCATCATCCAGAGCCTGACCGAAGACGGCCGTGACCGCTCGCTCGACCACAAGCTGACGCCGATCCATGTCGCGCCCAGCCTCCCGGAGGGTCTGCCGGTGCCGGCGCTGGCGCCGGTTGGCGACGAGATCATGCTGCCGAAGACGTCGTCGGGCATCTTCAATTCGACCAATGTCGACTATCTCCTCAAGAATCTCGGCATCCGCTATCTCGTCGTGGTCGGCGTGCTGACCGATCAATGCGTCGACATGACGGTGCGCGACGGCGCCGACCGCGGCTATCTTGTCACCTGCGTATCGGATGCCTGCGCCACCATTACGCAGGAACGCCACGACATCGCGCTCAAGGCCTTCGGCGGCTACTGCTGGGTGGCCGACACCGACACGGTCGTCGGCCGCTTCAACGCTTTGGGAAAACCGGCATGACATCGACTGTCGAGCCTCTGGTTGCCGTCGTCACCACGGATCTCTCCGCCGTCACGCGGGGCCGCTTCGTTGCCGAAAGCAAGTTGCAGAAGACCGCCACGACCGGCGTCGGCTGGCTGCAGGCCAATCTGTCGCTGACGCCGTTCAACTCGATCGTCGATCCCAACCCCTGGGGCTCGTCGGGCGACCTGCGGCTGATCCCCGATCTCAAGGCGCGCTTTCGCACGACACGTACCGGATCGGCGACGCCGTTCGACATGGTCGCCGGCGACATCGTCGAGCTCGATGGCAGCCCATGGCTCGGCTGCACCCGCACGATGCTGAAAGAGGCGCTGGCCGATTTGAAAGCCGCAACCGGCCTGTCGGTCATCGCCGCCTTCGAGCATGAGTTCAATGTCGCCGACGGCGGCTTCGCGCCGGCGCATTCGATGTCTTTCTCCGCATTGCGCCGCACGGACCCCTTCGCGCCCAACCTGATGGCGGCGCTGGAGGAGGCCGGCGTCGCGCCCGAAGTGGTCATCGCCGAATTCGGCGACGAGCAGTTCGAGGTGACGCACGAGCCGGCGGACGCGCTGACGGCGGCCGACCGCGCCGTCGCCATCCGCGAAATCACGCGCGAATTGGCGCGCAATGCCGGCTGGCGTGCGAGCTTTGCGCCCAAAACCGCGCCAACTGCCGTCGGCAACGGCGTCCACATCCATTTCAGCTTTGTCGACGAGGCCGGCAAGCCGGTGACATACGATCCAACGCAGCCCGGAGGTCTTTCCGCCAAAGCCGGCGCCTTCTGTGCCGGCGTGCTGCGCCATCTGCCTGGAATGACCGCGATGACGGCGTCGAGCGTGTCGTCCTTCTACCGGCTGAAGCCGCACAGCTGGAGTTCGTCCTATACCTGGCTTGCCGACCGCGACCGCGAGGCGTCGCTGCGCATCTGCCCGACTGTGACGATCGGCGGACGCGATCCGGCGCGGCAATACAACATCGAATACCGGGCCGCTGACGCCACCGGCAATCCCTATCTGTCGCTGGCGGCGATCATCCGCGCCGGGCTGGAAGGGTTGAAGGCGGGCCTGCCGTCGCCGCCTTTGGTCACCGGCGACCCGACACTGATGAGCGAGGCTGAGCGGGCGAGTCTCGGTCTGGTGCGCCTGCCCGAAACCCTGCCGGCGGCACTGGACGCGTTGCTGGCCGACGGCATCGTGACGGGATGGTTCGCGCCTGTCTTCATCGAAACCTTCGTCGGCCTCAAGCGACATGAAGCCGAGCGTCTTGCCGGTCTCGATCCGGCCTCCATCTGCGATCTCTACCGGACGCTCTATTGATGACCGCGCAGGCCAGAAAAGATTGGCCCGAGGCCGTCGAGGTCCTCAACGAGCACGGCCGCTCCGATATCGTGCTGTTGTGCGAGCATGCGTCCAACCACATGCCGGCCGAGTATCGACAGCTCGGCCTCGATGCCGGCCATCTGCAGCGCCACATCGCCTGGGATATCGGCGCCGCCGAAGTGACCCGCCTGCTGTCGTCGAAGCTCGATGCTGCGGCCTTCCTCAGCGGTTATTCGCGGCTGCTGATCGACCTCAACCGGCCGCTGGGCACGCCAGGCAGCATTCCGGTGCTGTCGGAAGACACCGACATTCCCGGCAATGTCGGCATCGATTCGGCGGAGCGGAGCCGACGTGCCGAGATCATCTTTTCGCCGTTTCATGACCGGGTGACCGCGTATCTCGACCGCCGGGCACAGGCAGGCCGGCAGACGCGGATCGTGACGATCCATTCCTTCACGCCGGTCTTCCTCGGTGTCAGCAGGCCTTGGCATGCCGGCGTGCTGCATGACCAAGCGAGAGGTCTCGCAGAATCGATCCTTTCGGGCCTGCGCACCGACGCCGGGCTCAATGTCGCGGCCAACGTGCCCTATGTGATCAGCCGCGACGCCGATTACGCCGTGCCCATCCATGGCGACGATCGCGGCATCCCCGCCGTCCTCGTCGAGATCCGGCAGGATTTGCTGTCGACGCGGTCCGGCATCGAGGAATGGGCGGACCGGCTGGCGGCGGCACTGCCGGCACTCGAGACGGAAACCGTGCCGTGAGCAATCTAAGCCTGCGCGAACGCGACGCCGCGGCCATCGCCCAGATCGGCAAGCTGCGTTTCTCGCCGCTCAGCGTCATCGGCGGCCGGGGCAACCGGCTGATCGAGGAAGGCGGCCGCTCCTTGCTCGACCTGTCGGGATCGGCCGGTCCGGCGGTGCTCGGCTACGGCCATCCGGCAATCGTCGAAGCGGTCGAGACGTCGATCCGCGACATGGCGGGCGCCAGCCTGCTGCTCTACCCGAACGAGCCCGCCGTATCGCTGGCGGAGCGGCTGCTGGCGATTACGCCCGGAGAAGGCGAACGGCGCGTCTGGTTCGGCCATTCCGGGTCGGATGCCAACGACTGCGCGGTGCGCGTGCTGCAGGCAGCCACCGGCCGCTCGCGCTTCATCTCGTTCATCGGTTCCTATCACGGCAATCTCTCCGGCTCGATGGGCATCAGCGGCCATACCGCCATGACCCACACGCTGCCCCGGCCGGGCGTGCTTCTGCTGCCCTATCCCGATCCGTTCCGACCGAATTTCAGCAGCGAGGACGTGCTTGCGCTGCTCGACTACCAGTTCGAGACCACCTGCCCGCCGCATCAGGTCGCGGCGGTGTTCATCGAGCCGTTGATGTCGGATGGCGGACTGATCGTGCCGCCGCCTGGCTTTCTCAAGGCATTGCAGGAGCGTTGCCGCAAGCACGGCATCAAGATTGTCGTCGACGAGGTCAAGGTCGGGCTCGCTCGCAGCGGCATGATGCACTGCTTCCAGCATGAAGGACTGACGCCCGACCTCGTCGTCTTCGGCAAAGGCATCGGCGGTGGCTTGCCGTTATCGGCCGTGATCGGCCCTAAGGAGATCATGGACCATGCGCCGGCCTTCGCGCTGCAGACGACCGCAGGCAACCCGGTGGCGACATCGGCCGGCAACGCGGTGCTGAAGACGATCGAGACGGACGGCCTGGTCGAGCGCTCGGCGCGGATCGGCATGCTGTTTTCCGACGCGCTGCGAGCCCTTGCCGCCAGGCATGAGATCATCGGCGACGTGCGCGGGCGCGGCCTTGCCATCGGCGTCGACCTGGTCAAGGACCGCACGACACGTGAGCCGGTTGCGGCGGCGACCACGGCCAAGATCATCTATCGCGGCTATGAGTTGGGTGCAGCCTTCACCTATGTCGGGTTGAGGGCCAATGTGCTGGAGTTCATGCCACCGCTGACGCTGACGGAAGACGAGATGACCGAGGGCGTCGCGATCGTCGACCAGGCAATCGCTGACGTGAATGCCGGCAAGGTCTCGGATGCGGACGTCGCCTCCTTCATGATGTGGTGAACAAAAAAGGCGCCGCGCCGGGCTGCGACAGCGATCGTCTCGGCAGCCCCGGCTCATCGTTGTGCAACAATTATTCCGCGATACGCACGATCAGCTTGCCGAAATTCCTGCCTTCGAGAAGGCCGAGAAAGGCCTGAGGCGCATTTTCGATGCCGTCCACGATATCTTCCCTGTAGCGGACGCGGCCGGACGCTATCCATTCGGCCATCTCGCGATAGAAGGCCGGGCGCTGGTCGACAAATTCGCGCTGGATAAAACCCCTTATCGTCAGGCTGCGGTGCAGCACTTGCTGCATCAATGTCGGCAACCGGTCGGTGCCGGCATCCGCGATGACGTTGTACTGCGCGATCAGCCCGCAGACCGGCACACGCGCAAATTCGTTCAGCAGCGGAAACACCGCGTCCCAGACAGGACCGCCGACATTCTCGAAATAGATGTCGATGCCGCCGGGGCAAGCTGCCTTCAACTGCTCTGCAAAATCGTCGGCCCGGTGATCGACGACCGCGTCAAAGCCCAGCTCGTCTCGCACGAAAGCACATTTATCGGCACCGCCGGCGATGCCGACGGCACGCGCCCCCTTGATGCGCGCGATCTGGCCGACGGCCGACCCGACCGCACCGCTGGCGGCCGCGACGACGACCGTCTCGCCAGGCTTCGGCTGCCCGATGGTGAGCAGACCGGCATAGGCCGTGAAGCCCGGCATGCCGAGCACGCCGAGCGCGGTTGTTATGGGTGCAGCCGCGGGATCGAGCTTGCGCAGCCCGACACCGTCGGACAGGGCGAAACTCTGCCATCCGGAGTGGGACAGGACGATGTCGCCTTCAGCAAATTCCGGATGGCGAGAGATCATCACACGCGCGACGGTGCCGCCTTCCATCACACCGTCGACATCGACCGGCTTGGCATAGGATTTGGTGGCGTTCATACGACCGCGCATATAGGGATCGAGCGACAGATAAAGGATCTGCAACAGCAGTTCGCCCTCTCCCGGCTGGTCAAGGTCAACCGTCTCGATGCGGAAATGATCCGGCTTCGGCCGGCCTTGCGGTCGCGCCGCGAGCACGATGCGGGTGTTGGACTGGATTGACATGGAGACCTCTCCGCGAAGGATGTTCTACTAGAAAAACCGGTTGGGCGGCCGCTTCAAGCCGAGATTCTCGCGCAGTGTCGACCCCTCATATTGCCGCCTGAAGATGCCTCGCCGTTGCAATTCCGGCACCACTTTCTCGGCAAAATCATCCAGCCCTGCCGGCAGGTAGGGAAACATGATGTTGAACCCGTCAGAGCCCTCGGCAACCAGCCATTCCTCCATCCCGTCGGCGATTGTTTCAGGCGTGCCGACAAAAGCAAGGCCGGAATAGCCGCCCAGCCTTTGCGCAAGCTGCCTGACGGTCAGGTTCTCCTCGCGTGCCAGTTCGATGACGCGCTCGCGGCCACTCCTGCTCGCATTGGTCTCGGGGATTTCGGGCAAGGGCGCGTCCGGGTCAAATCCGGACGCATCGTGTCCGATCGCGATCGACAGCGAGGCGATGCCGCTCTCGTAGTAGACGAGGCTGTCGAGCTTCGCCCGCCTGGCCTGCGCGTCCTCGACGCTGTCGCCGACAACGACAAAGGCGCCAGGCAGGATCTTGATGTCGTCACGCGAGCGGCCGAGTTTCTCCGCACGGCCTTTGACGTCGGCAAAGAAACGCTGTCCCGCCGCGATATCCGCATGGGCGGCGAAAATGACCTCCGCTGTCTCCGCCGCCAGTTGGCGTCCAGCCTCCGACGCGCCGGCCTGGACGACGACCGGCCAACCCTGGATTGGCCGGGCGATGTTGAGCGGCCCACGCACCGAGAGATGTTCGCCCTTGTGGTCGAGCACATGCAGCCTGGCCGGATCGAAATAGAACCCGCTTTCGGCGTCGCGGATGAAGGCATCGTCGGCAAAGCTGTCCCACAGGCCGGTGACGACATCGTAGAATTCCCGCGCCCGCCGGTAGCGCTCATCATGCTCGACATGCTCGTCGAGGCCGAAGTTCAGCGCCGCGTCAGGGTTGGACGTGGTGACGATGTTCCAGCCGGCGCGTCCACCGCTGATATGGTCCAGCGAGGCGAAGCGGCGAGCAACATGATAGGGCGCGTCGAACGTCGTCGATGCGGTGGCGACCAGCCCGATATGGTCAGTGACGGCGGCGAGCGCCGACAGCAGCGTGAACGGCTCGAACGAGGTGACCGTGTGGCTGCGCCGCAACGCCTCGATCGGCATGTTCAGAACGGCCAGATGGTCGGCCATGAAGAAGGCGTCGAACTTCGCCGCTTCCAGGGTCTGGGCGAAGCGCTTCAGATGCGCGAAATTGAAATTGGCGTCGGGATAGGCGCCCGGATAGCGCCAGGCGCCGGTGTGCAGGCTGACGGGGCGCATGAAGGCGCCGAGGCGCAGTTGTTTTCGTGTCATGAAGATGTTCCGGCCGATCGATACAGTCGAGCACAGTGCTCGAATCCTGGCTCAGGATCGGACCGTCAGCCCAACTCGGGAAGGTATTCTGTTCCGCTGCGCCGGGCTTTTGCAGCATTTCAGTTTTGCGCCTGATACCCCAGGACAAAAAATGGCCGGGCTCGAATACGGCCCGGCCAAAAAGAAGGTCAAAACCTTCAGAGGGGAACACCGTTCGGCGAAATGGGAGGAAACCGCCGAACGATTTTACCTTTTTGAGCTTATTTCCAAGCCTTGGCGACGAATGGCATTCCAAAAAACATGCCAAACGGCAAAAATTCGTGCCAGGCGACCGTCACGAACCCACCGTTCCAGTCTCCAGAAGATCGGCATAGTGGCGGCGTGCCACGTCGGGATGGGAACGCAGCCGGCTTTTAAGCACATTGGTTCCGACGTCGCGGAACAACGGGTTGTCGGGATCGCTTGCCGGTCCGCGCGCCTGCGCCGCCAGTTCCTCGGAAAGGCCGAGAAGCGGGATGGTTGCATCGAGCCGCGCGCTGAAGAAGAAGGGAACGGAAATCCGTTCGACGCCGGCAGGCGGCGTCACGACTCGGTGCACGGTGGCCCGCAGATATCCATTCGATGCGAGTTCGAGCAGTTCGCCGATGTTGACGACCAGCGTTCCGGGCAGCGGATCCACATTCACCCAGCTTCCGTCATATTCGACCTGCAGCCCCTTGTTGTCGTCCTGCAGCAGCAGGGTCAGGAAGCCGCCATCCTTGTGCGCGCCGACGCCCTGGTCGCCTTCGGTCGCGTCACGGCCGGGATAACGGACGATCTTCATGCGATGGTTGGGCGAGTCCCGGTAGATCGCGTCGAAGGCGTCCTCGGGCTGATCGAGCGATAGCGCGAAGGCTTTCAACAGCCGAATCGCCACCGCGGTCGCCTTGGCCTGCCATGCAAGCAGTGCCGGCTTGAGCTCCGGCAATGCCGACGGCCATTGGTTGGGTCCTTGCAACCTTGTCCACGGTGCAATTCCAGGTCCCTGCGCTATGGGCTGGCGCTCGACGCCGATGTCGAGTTGCTCACGCCAATCGGCCGCGCCCTTGGTCAGTTCGCCACCAGCGCGGGTGTAGCCGCGGAACTGCTGGGATTTGACCATTTCGATCGCCAGCTTGTCGGCCTGAGGCAGCGCGAAGAACCGGCGTGAGGCATCGAGCACGTCGTCGATCTCCGAGGTCGAAATTCCGTGGCCGCTGAGGTAGAAGAAGCCGACGTCCCGCGCCGCCGTGCGCAGGTCCAGGAGAAAGGTACGATATTCAGACGCACCTTGTTCGAGACGGCTCAGATCGAGCACCGGCACAATTCTGGGCATGGTCAGGTTCCTTCTTTTCTCTGCCTTGGCTTAGGAGAAGTAGAAGCGACCACCGGCAAGAGCTTCGAGAATGAATGCATCTCAAAGTGACACGCAAGGCGTGCCGATCAAAGCAACAAGAAGTCCAATCTGGCCCGAATGGAAGAACGTCAGCGCTGCATATTGTGAACTGCCGGCAAATAATTTCCCGACACGTGCTTTACCCGCCATGCCTCTCGTAGGCCGCACTTTCCAGTGCGACATCGTATAAGTCACAGCGGAAGCGCAACCGCGCGTGATCGCCTGTAAATCCGCCAGCCGACCGGCCGGAGCGCATTCAAGCCAGCTCGAACCGCTCGATGGCGCGCATGATGCCACGCAGCTCGGCGAGGCCTTTCAGCCGGCCGATCAGCGAATAGCCGGGATTGAGCCTGGTCTTGCCGATATCGTCGGCGAGCAGATGGCCATGGTCGGGCCGCATAGGAATGCGCCAGTCGGCGCGGCCTTCCCGACGGCGGCGCGCCTCTTCCTGCATCAGAGCCAGGATAACATGCGCCATGTCGGTGCCGCCCTCGAGATGCTCGGCCTCGTGGAACGAGCCGTCATCCTCGATGGTGATGTTGCGCAGATGGGCGAAATGGATGCGGTCGGCGAACTCCTTGACCATGGCGACGATGTCGTTGTCGGCGCGCGTGCCATAGGAGCCGGTGCAGAACGTCAGGCCGTTGGCGGGGCTGTCGACGGCGTTGAGGATGAAACGCGCATCCTCGGCGGTCGAAACGATGCGCGGCAGGCCATAGAGCGAGAAGGGCGGGTCGTCGGGATGGATGCACATGCGCACCCCCTCCTCTTCGGCCACCGGAATGATCTCGCGCAGGAACCAGGCAAGGTTGTCGCGCAGCTCCTTCGGTCCGATCGCATCATAGTCCGCCAGGGCCTCGCGAAAACTGTCCCTGTCATAGCTGCGCTCGGTCGCAGGCAGGCCGGCGATCAGGTTGCGCTCGATCCTGTCGATCGCTTCGCTGCTCAATTCCTTCAGCCGCGCTTCCGCCTCGGCAATGCGGGCGGGGGTATAGCCGGCCTCGGCATTGACGCGCTTCAGCACAAACAAATCGTAGGCCGCGAAATCGATCGCGTCGAAACGCAACGCATAACCTGTCGTTGGCAGCCGATAGGCGAGATCCGTGCGCGTCCAGTCGACCACCGGCATGAAATTGTAGCAGACCGTCGCAATGCCGGCCTTGGCGAGCGCGCGAATTGAGTCACGATAGTAGCCGGCATAGCGCTCGCGTTCCGGCGCGCCGATCTTGAATGAATTGTGGACCGGAATGCTCTCGACCACCGACCATGTCAGGCCGGCGGCCTCGATGACACGCTTGCGCTCCAGAATGCTCTCGAGCGGCCAGGCGCGCCCGTCATAGATATCGTGCAAGGCGCTCACCACGCCGGTCGCACCGGCCTGCCTGACATGATCGAGCGTTACCGGGTCGTTCGGTCCATACCAGCGCCAGCACTGTTCCATAGCCGCTTCCTTCTGCGAGAGGATGGCAACCTATTGTTGGACCACAATGGGTGTCAAACTAGGAACGGTTTCGGACAGCGAATGAAGGAGTTTTCCCAATGAAGGATTTCGACGGCAAGGTGGCTTTGGTGACGGGCACGACCGGGATTGGCCTCGCAACCGCCAGACGCCTCGCTGCAGGGGGTGCTGCGATCGTCGCCTGCGGCATCGACCGCGCGGCCAATGCTGCGCTGAAAGCGGAACTGGAAAGCTCCGCAGCCGGGGCGCTGGTCATAGACGCCGACGTCTCCGTGCCCGATCAGGTTCGCGACGCGGTCGCGGCCGGCGTCGAGCGGTTCGGCGGCCTCGATATCATCGTCAATTCGGCGGCGGTGCATCCGTACGGAACCGCGACCAGCACCGATTTCGAGACTTGGAACAGGGCGATGTCGGTCAATGTCGGGTCCATCTATCTGACCGCGCATTTCGGCATTCCGGAAATGGTCCGCAGGGGCGGCGGCGCCATCGTCAACGTCGCTTCGGTGCAGGGCTTTGCCTGCCAGCAAAACGTCGCCGCCTATGCCACCACCAAGGGCGCCATCCACACGCTGACGCGTGCCCTGGCCCTCGACCATGCGCGCTCCGGCATCCGCGTCAATTCCGTCAGCCCCGGCTCGATCCGCACCCCGATCCTGGAGAAGGCCGCCCGCGGCGAGAACGGCACGGATGCCGATGTCGAGGCCGCCTACAAGCGCTTCGGCGAAGCGCACCCCATCGGGCGCATCGGCGAGCCGGAGGAAGTGGCCGAACTCATCGCTTTCCTGTGTTCGTCGAAGGCCGGCTTCTGCACTGGCGCGGACTACAAGATCGATGGCGGCCTGACCGCCGGCATCGGCGTGAAGTAGATCGCGAAGATTGGGGCTTGTCCGTTACCGGGAGCAGCCAGCATCCGACCATTGGTTTGCCGATCTTCTTGCAGATCAATGCCCAAGCAAATTGAACACCGCACGGGCCACGCCGACATGAAAGGGGCGTTCGATCGATGAATTAATAGGCATTCTTGCCGATTGACAAAAACATCAACAGGCGACCAAGATCATATGACCATCAACGATATTGGTCCCGAGGTTGCCCCTCGGCATTGGCGTAAAGGAGAGCCAGATGCCCCTTCAGCAGAGAGTGACCCACCGTCCGAAACAATGTCCCGCCGCTTCCATCCTTGCCACCGCACTGCTAGGCCTCGGCCTGATCACACTGCCCGGCATCGGCCACGCCGAAGGGATCACGCTCAAGATTTTCGGCGGCTCGGCGCTCGACGAACTCGCGCCGCGTCAACCGCCGGACGAGCAGAAGAAAATCCAGCAACAGGTCATCGACGGCTTCCTCAAGGCCAACCCCGACGTCGCCGCCGTCGAGTGGGATGCCCAAGGGCCGCAAACCGATTCCATTCAGCGCATGATGACCGCAAAACTTGCAAACCAGGAAATGGACCTGATCGCCTGCCCGGCCTTCTACACCAATGGCGCCTATGTCAGGCGCAAACTGGTGATGCCGATTACCGACAAGATCAAGCCGTTCCAGGACAGTATCGACGCCGCTGCACTTGGCGCCTTCACGGTCAACGGCCAAGTCTACGGCGTGCCGATCTCGACGCTGTCGACATCGACGATCTTCTACAATGTCGATCTCTTTCAGAAGCTCGCCATTCCTGTCCCGCCAACCTATGACGACCTGAAGGCAGCCGTGCCGAAGTTCAAGACCGAGGGCGTGATCCCTCTGCTGCATCAGGGCTCGAACACCGTGATGTGGCCGATGTGGTACTTCGAGACCTTCTCGCAGGCCTCGGGCGACCCGGTCGGCAAGACGCAGAAGAACCTCGAGGGTACGGCGAAGTTCACCGACGCGCCCGATGTCGAGGGCTTCAAGCTGATCAAGCAATGGGTCGATGATGGCATCCTTTCCAAGGATTCGCTTTCCGTCGACCAGGACGGCATGCGTGCGGCGTTCGCCGCCGGCAAGAGCGCCATGTATTATGGCGGCACCTGGGAAATCCCGTCGCTCCAGTCGAGCGTCAAGGACTTCAAATGGGGCGTCTTCGCCTTTCCGAAAATGGACGGAACGCCGGGAGCGCCCGGCCATGGCGGCGGTGCCGACAACGGCATGTGCGTCGCCTCCTCGATCCCGCCCGAGAAGCTCGATGCCGCGGTCAAATTCATCGAATATCTGACACGGCCTGAAGTCGCGACGCTCTACCTCGCGCCGGAACAGCCGATCGCGGCCTCGATCAAGGGCGTGCCGCAGGTCGACGATGCCTATGCCGTCGAATTGCGCAAGCAAGCCTTCCCGAACACGATCAAGTTCCTCGACTGGATCTGGCCCTCGGAGGTCGCGAGCGCCACGTCTTCGGCAATCGCCGGCATCGTCGGCGGCACCACGACGCCCGAAGACGCCGCCGCATCGATCCAGACCATCTTCGATGACCTCAAGGCCCAGGGCAGCTGGCCCCCCAAATGAGGCCCTGAGATAGCGCCTGCAAGCGAGCGCCCATCCAGCCGGGCTGATGCGCCAGGCAAGAAAAACAGAGGCTGCCTGCTTCGGGCAGCCTCGCCCATCGGAGAAAACACATGACGACACATCGCGCCGAACGGCAGCGCTTCTCGATCGGCTATCATCTGAACAGCTGGGACCTGACCGGCCTTCCGCTCAGGCCAGCCATCAAGTTTCTCGCCGACCAGGGCTTCGGCTGGTTCGAGATCCTCGCCTTCACCAGCCTGTCGGACCAATACGCCCGCAAATACATGCAACTCGGCAACCAGGCGCCGATGGGAGTGACCACCGACACCGACATCTTGCGGCGCTATGCGCTGCTGTCGGAAGGCCAGAGCGAGTATGGCATCAAGCTCTCCTCCTTCTACGTCAATGCGATTTTCACCAACCCTGTCGCCTGGACCTATGAACGGGACGTTCTCGTCGCGCTGGCCAGGATGTTGAAGGGCTTTGGCTCACCGGTGCTGGTTCTCGGCGGCGGTCCCTCGGAAGACGCTGCCGGGGCGCACACGGCCGACGACTACCGCGCCTTTTGCCGGGCGCTCGAGGATATCGGCAGGCGGACAAAGGACCTTGGCATCGAGACGGTCTATCACCCGCACCTCGACACCTTCATCGAGCGCCGCGACCAGCTCGACCGCATGATGGATGAACTGGATACCGACCTGGCCGGCCTGTGCATCGATCCGGCGCATCTTGCCCACACCAATTCCGATCCGGTCGACGCGGTCAGGACCTACATTTCCGCCGTGCGCTACATGCATTTCAAGGACACCAGGGTCGATCCGGCGTTGAAGGGCTATGACCGCTATGGCGCTTTCTGCGAGCTCGGCGCCGGGGTCGTCGATCTCGCTGGCATCGTCGACGTCCTGCTGGATGCAAACTACGATGGCCTCGCCATCATCGAGCTGGATGCGTCCAAGAAAACGGCAGAGCAAAGCACGCTCGAGAGCATCGCCTATGTCAGGGACACGCTCGGGCTGGTGCTGACCCCGCAAGGCGCGAAGGCCACATGAGCACGCGACCGCAAGAGGAGGCTCCTGTTTCGAGCCGATCCGGCACCTGGCGCTTCAATGCCGGGGACGGGGCGGTCGCATTCGTCATGATCCTGCCCGCCGCGATCCTCTTCGGTCTTTTCTACCTCTGGCCGTTCGTCAACGGCTTCTGGCTCAGCCTGCACAATTGGGACGGGTTTTCCGACCCGACCTGGGCAGGTATTTCCAACTACAAGCGCCTCGTGCACGATCGCATTTTCCTCGGTGCGCTGCGCAACAATTTGATTTTCGTCGTTGCCGTCGTGGTCCTGAAGAACGTGCTCGGCCTCGGGCTGGCACTGCTTCTGAACCGGGCGCTGCTTGGCCGCACCTTCTTCCGCGCCGCCGCCTTCGTCCCGGTGACGATGTCCTTCGTCGCCGTCGGCCTGCTCTGGTCCTGGATCTACAATCCGGTCTTCGGCCTGCTCAACAGCGGGCTCGATCTCATTGGCCTCGCCGGGCTGAAACGATCATGGCTCGGCGACGCCGACATCGCGCTCTACTCGATCATCGTCGTCGATGTCTGGAAATGGCTCGGCTTCCATGCCGTCATCTATCTGGCCGGGCTGCAGACGATTCCCTCGGAGCTTTATGAATCGGCGAAGATGGACGGCGCCGGCCCCTTGCAGCGCTTCCGGCACGTCACCGTTCCGATGATGATGCCGATCATCTTCATCAACACCATCCTCGGCCTCTCCGGCGCCTTCGTGCGCAATTTCGACATCGTCTATGTCCTGACCAAGGGCGGCCCGAACCACGCCACCGAAGTGGTGCTCACCTACATGATGAGCAAGGCCTTCCAGGACGGCGCCATGAGCTACGCCGCGGCGATCGGCTATGTGCTGTTCATGATCGTCGGGCTGGCCAGTGTCGGCCTGCTGGCCCTGATGCGGCGGCAAAGGCTCGACGTCTGATGAGAGCCGCCAACCTTTCGCTGAACGATGGCGCCGCCGGCTCTCGCCGTCGCGGGCTCATGCAGCGCCTCGGCATGCGCGGCATCCTCGAAATTGGCGGCATCTATGCCGCGCTCATTCTCGTGCTCTTCGAGACCCTTTATCCGCTGCTTTGGGTGCTGTTCGGTTCGCTCAAGACCAAGCAGGAAATGCTCAGCAATGTCTGGGGTCCGCCATCGAGCCTGGTGCTGCAGAACTATGCCGATGCCTGGCGGATCGCCGGCATGGGATCGCGCATCGTCAACAGCATCTTCGTCACCGGCTCGGCATTGATCATCCTGGTGGCCGTCGCGACGCCGTGCGCCTATGCGGTGGCGCGTCTTCGTTTCCCCGGACGCGGTCTTGTGGTCGCAGTCGCGGTTGCGGCCATGCTGGTGCCGCCGCAGGTGATGGCCATTCCGCTGTTCCTGGTGGCGCGCGATCTCGGCCTGATAAACAGCCGGCTCGGCATTGCCTTCATCTATGCCGCGACGTCGCTGCCGCTTTCGGTCTTCATCCTGCGCAGCTTCTTCATCACATTGCCGGCCGACCTCGAAGATGCCGCGCGCATCGATGGCGCCAGCCGGCTCGAGATCCTGATCCACATCATGCTGCCCCTGGTGCGGCCGGGCGTGGCGCTGATCCTCATCTTCGGCTTCATCGAGATCTGGAACGATTTCTTCCTGGCCTTCCTGCTGTTGCGCGACCCTTTGGTGCAGACCATCCCGCTAGGACTGGTCAGCTTCTTCCAGCAATACGACTCGCTCTGGACGCTCTATTTCGCCGCGTTGACGATCACGACACTGCCGGTGATCGTCGTCTTTGTCGCCATGCAACGGCAGTTCATCGCCGGCCTGACAGCCGGCGCCGTGAAGGGTTGACATGCAGGATCGCGTTATTGGCGTCGGCGTCATCGGCTGCGGCGAGATCGCCCAGCTGATGCACTTGCCTTATCTCATGGAATTACCGGCGTTTCGCATCGCCGCCTTGTGCGACATCTCTCCCGGCACGGTCGACAAGGTCGCGGAACATTATGGCGTCACTGCCAGATATACCGACCATCGCGCGCTGCTTGCCGACCCGAATGTCGATGCGGTCGTGATCTGCACCTACGATCATGGCGAGATGGTCGCCGATGCAATCCGCGCCGGCAAGCACCTGATCGTCGAGAAGCCGCTTGCCTTCACGCCGCAGGAGGCGCGCCCGCTGGTCGAGCAGGCCGAGCGGAGCGGCCTCGTCGCCCTTGTCGGCTACATGAAATTCTATGATCCCGGCTATGAGACCGGGCTGGAGCGCATCGCCGCCATCGGCCGGCCGAAGTCGATCCATGTCCACGATTTCGCCGGCCGCTTCGACCGCTATGGCCAACTCTACACCCAGACCCGGATCACCGACGTGCCGGCCGATGTGTTGGCGGCGGGGCGCGAAACGGTCGCTCGGCGCATCGAGGCGGCGCTCGGTGTGGACCATGCCGGCTATCGCGATCTCTATCTTGTACTGCTCAGCCTCGCCAGCCACGACCTTGCCGTCATGCGCGGTGCTTTCGGCACGCCCGACCGCGTCGTCCATGCGCAACAGACCGGCCCGAACCAGTTGCTGGCCGTGCTCGACTATGGCGGCGTCCCTTGCCTCTTCGACATGGCACTTGCCCAGTATGGATGGTGGGACGAGTGGATCCATGTGCATGGCGAGCGCGACGAGGTGCGGATCGAATTCCAGAACCCCTATTTCCGCAATGCCTCGGCGACTGTCCGGCTACGTGAAACGACAGGCGAGGCTGCATCCGAACGCGTTCTGCCTGGCGTTCCTGATACGTCGTTCCGCCGCGAGTGGCTGCATTTCGCCGATTGCATCCTTGCCGGTGTTAAGCCGCGCACGCCGCTTTCGGGCGGGCTCGCCGATCTCGATCTTGCCGTCCGGATCATCCAGGCAATGCCGCCGAAAAGACTTTAGCGAAATTTCGGAAACGCGCCGCCGGCCGGCGCGTTGGCCCAGCTCTGCAAGGTCTGGCCGCCGTCGATCAGCCAATCCACGCCTGTGACGTGCTTCGCCTCGTCGGAGGCCAGGAAAGCCACGGCGGCCGCGACATCATCCGGCTGGCCGATGCGGCGCAACGGAATGCGGTCGGCGAAATGCTGGACGCTGCTCTTGAATTCGCCGTCGCCGGAAACCGGCACGCCAAGCGTCGTCTCGATCACGCCGGGGCAGATGGCGTTGACGCGTATGCCGTAAGGCGCGGCATCGAGCGCCGCGACCCGCGTCAGGCCGACCACGCCGTGTTTGGAAGCGACATAGCCAGCTCCCCCCGAAAGGACGTCCCAACCGGCCATGGACGAGCCCATGTTGACGATCGAGCCACCGGTCCCGGCCTTGATCATCGCCCGAAGCGAAGCCTGCAGCACGAGGAAGATGCCGCGCAGATTGATGCGGATGGTCGTATCCCAGTCCTCGACCGGCAGGTCGTGAACGGGAGCGACGACGCCGGAAATGCCGGCATTGTTGAACACCACGTCGAGGCCGCCGAACGTCTCGACGGTCGCCTCGACGGCGCGCCGCACACCCGCTTCGTCGGTGACGTCAGCCTCGATCGCCAGGACGCCGCCGCCGAGGGAGCGAGCCAGTTGCTGCGCCGCCGCGCCATTGCGGTCGACAATGGCGACCCGTGCGCCTTCGTCAAGGAAACGCCGCACCGCTGCGCTGCCGATCGCGCCCGCGCCGCCGGTGACGAGAACATTCTGTTTGTCGAACCGTTTCATTGTCCGGCCTCCGGCTTCGGATAGGAACGCCACGAATGGCTTGGCTCGAAGCCGATCGTTTCGCGCGCATGGATCGTGTCGAGCACGGCGCCGAAACCGGCGATCGGCCGTGACAGGGGGACATCAGGGTAGACCCGGCGCAAAAGCGCTTCGGTTTCCTCTTCCATGAATGTGTCGGCGGCGCTGAGGAGGACGCGCAGATGGCCGTCGCCTTGCCATTCAAGCGCCCGCAGGAAGCCCTGACCGGCGTCGCGCCCATCAAGATAGGCCCACAGGTCACGGGCACTGTCGGCAGTGGCGCGGCGCGGCGCGACGCCCTCGAAAAAAGAACCCGGCGTCTGGATCCACGGCATGCGGATACTGACCGCCGAAAAGGCGCCGCGGCGCACCGCCGCGTCGACGATTTCCTCGCCCAGCCATTTCGACAGGCCGTACGGGTCCTGCGCGCCGACCGGATGGTTCAGGTCGACCGGCAGATAGGGCGGTCGAACAGGTTTCTCGAAAAAGGGATAGCCGAAAACGCTGAAGGACGAGGCATAGACGAAGCGCCTGGCGCCGGCCATGGCAGCTGCCTCGACCACATTGTAGGCGGTCGCGATGTTGGTCTTGAACACCTCGCCGCCGGCCCGCCCGGTCGGCCGCGGAATGGCCGCGACATGCACAACGGCATCGCAGTCGCGCACCAGCTGCAGCGTCGATCCCAGATCGGTCAAATCGGCGGTTGCGTGGCGCCATGCGACCTCACCCGGCACCACGGCATCGACACCAAGCACATCGTGGCCGGCCGCAACCAGAGCCTCGGCCACATGGCGGCCAAGCAGGCCACTGGCTCCGGTGACGATGGTTTTCATATCTCGACCTCGGCTCCGCAATTAAGCGGCTTGAATATCATTGATGGTCATACAAATCGAGCACATGCCTGACAAGCGTTGTCAAGGCCATTTCGCGATGGACAAATAGCGCATACGCTTGTCGGAGCGCGGTGCGCAAGGCCGACCAGCACGCTTTGCGTCGAACGGGATTGACTTGGCATCCACTAGGGTTTTTTGTATGAGCATCAACGATCGGTCAAAGGAGCTCGCCATGTCCGTGGACAGTTTTTCCTCACATCGGCACGATGACGCGGTGCGTCTCGATTCACGCCGTGCAGCCGTTGTCGTCATCGATATGATCAATGAATTCTGCAAGCCCGGCGGGGCCATGGTCCTGCCTGGGTACGAGACGCTGGTCGGGCCGCAACTGGCCGTGATCGAGGCCGCGCGCGCCGCCGGCGTGCCGGTGATCTGGGTCCATGACAGCCACCGGCCGGGCATGCGACGCGAGCGCGAATGGCTGAAGCGCACGCCGCATTGCCTGGACGGAAGCTGGGGGCCGGAGATCATCGAGGATCTCGGCGCCCGCGATGATGAGATCCATGTGATCAAGCGGCGCTACTCGGCCTTCTTCCAAACCGACCTCGACCTGACGCTGAAAGACATGCAGATCGATCAGTTGATCATCTTCGGCGTGGTCACCAATATCTGTGTGCGCTCGACCGTCCACGATGCCTTTTTCGAGGGCTATGAGGTGGTGGTGCCAAGCGATTGCTGCGCGGCAACGGGACCACGCGAGCAGGAAAGCTCGTTGTATGACATAGCGACCCATTTCGGCGTGGTCAGCGATTCGGCTGATGTCGCCGCAGCCCTCCGCGACGGGACATCGCTTCAACCAGCGAGGGTTGCGGCTTGAGCTTTTTCCGGCCGGCGACATCCAAGACAGCGGCGATAGGAGTCCGGTGTGACGACTGAAAAGAAACCGCAATCCAAAAAAGGCGAAACGCCGGGAGGCGATGCACCCCTGAGCCGCGAGCAGGTGCTGCAGCAGTACGCCGAGACCGGCTATGAACTGGACCGCCACCCGGCGCACGTCATCCGCCGGGCGCATCAGCGCGCGACGTTGCGCTTCCAGCAGGTCATGGCCGGCGAAGACCTTTCGCCAACGCAATTCGCGGCGCTCGCCACGATCCTCAAGCATGGCGAAGTTTCGCAGAACCATCTCGGCCGGCTGACGGCGATGGACCCATCGACCATCAGCATCGTCATGCGCAAACTGCTCAAACACGGGCTGATCACGCGCAGCGCCTCCGAAACCGACCAACGCCTGACGATGATCGCGCTGACCAGCAAAGGGACCGACTACACGCTGGAGCGGCTCGAACGCAGCGTCGAGGTCGGGCGGCGGTTCCTGTCGCCGCTCTCACCGGCCGAGCAGGCGACGCTGCTTCGCCTGCTCCAGCGCATCAACGACGACGACCCATCGAATGGCGACGGCGGCAAATAAGCCGCGTCCAGTCCTTTTTTCCATAACAGCAAAAGTGAGAACCGATGTCGTCCGACCTCCAGTCGTCTGCCAACACGCTCGTCGTCCGCAATATCGGTCTCATGCTGAGTGGCGATCTCGCACAACCGATCATCGACGCCGACACCATCGTCGTGACCGATGGACGCATATCAGGCATTGGCAAGGCAGGCGACATTGATGGCGGCAGCGCGGCGACGATCATCGATGCGATGGGCTGCGCGGTCGCGCCGGGTCTTATCGACAACCACGCCCATCCGGTGGCCGGCGACTGGACGCCTCGGCAGAACCAGATCGGCTGGATGGATTCGACCGTGCATGGCGGCGTCACCACCATGATCTCGGCGGGGGAAGTCCACACGCCGGGCCGACCGCGCGACCTTGTCGGGCTGAAGGCGCTGGCGATCGCTGCCCAACGCACCTTCTCCAACTTCCGTCCGAACGGCATGAAGATCCTGGCTGGGGCACCGATCCTGGAACCCGGCCTTACCGAGGAAGACTTCCGCAGTCTCGCCGAGGCCGGCGTGACGCTTGTCGGCGAGGTCGGGCTTGGCGGCGTCAAGGATGGGCCGACCGGCCGGCAGATGATCGCCTGGGCGCGCAAATACGGCATGACCTCGATGACCCACACGGGCGGCCCGTCGCTGCCCGGCTCCGGCCGCATCGGCGCGGATGTCGTGCTGGAGGTCGACGCCGACATCGTAGCCCACGTCAATGGCGGGCCAACCGCCCTGCCCGACGCGGAAATACGGCAGATCTGCGAGAAGGGCTCGAGGGCGCTTGAAATCGTCCATAACGGCAATTTGCGCACCGGACTGTTCGTGCTCGACCTGGCAAGGCAGCGCGGCGAACTTTCGCGCGTCATCCTCGGCACCGACAGCCCGGCCGGATCCGGCGTGCAGCCACTCGGCATCCTGCGGATCCTCACCATGCTGGCTTCGCTGGGGGGTATTGCGCCGGAAGTGGCGTTCTGTCTTGCCAGCGGCAACACGGCGCGCGTGCGCAGACTGGACGATCGCGGTTTGATCGAGGTCGGTCGCGCCGCCGACCTGATCTTCATGGATCAGGCGATTGGCGGCGCCGGCGACGGGCTGCTCGACAGCGTGGCGCTCGGCAATCTTCCAGGCATTGGAATGGTCGTCATCGACGGCGTGGTGCGGACCGGCCGGAGCAGAAATACGCCTCCGGCGCTCCGGGTGCCGGAAATCCTGGCGGCCTGACGGTCAGCCGACGCCGTCAATCCCGACAATCTTGTCCTTGGTCAGCCCGCCGACGCGCGGGTGCGGCCTGCCGGAATCGGTGACGGCGATAGCGACGACGATCTCGTCGGCACGCGGTGCGTCGGGAACACGAACCTCCATGCCGTCGAAATGGCTGCGCACCCGCGCCGCATCCTTGTGACCGAGCGGAATATCGAGCGACACGCCGAGGCCGCCGCGCTTCTTCGATGAAGGAATGAGCGCGGCGCCCTTGCCAAGCACATCGCGGAACGGGGCGCCGAGCTTTGGATGAAGGATGGCGGCGGCATGTTCGAGCTCGCCATCGGCGCCGACGGCGGCGGCCTTGCCGAAGCTCTCGACCCGGTCGCCGGCAATGCCCAGAGCAGCGACCGCGCGCCTGGGCAAGATATCGCCCAGGGCTTCGCCTATGGCGCTCAGTGCCGACAGCTCCTCGACATAGGTACCCGCATAGGGGTTGCGGATCACCGCAATGGCTGCGGCACGCCGCGTCGGCGGATCGACGGGCCGTCCGCCTTCGATCCGGGTTTCCTCGACGATGGTGATGATGCGGCGAATTTCCGGGCTCATCGCAATCCGTCCTCGCCCTTGATGTCGGCGGCAGCAAGGCCGCCGACCCGTGCATGGACGCGTGCGCCGGTGGTCATCGCCAGGATGACCGCCATTTCGTCGCCGCGCGGCGCATCGGCAATGCCTATCTCGATCGCATCGAAATGGCTGCGCACATAGGAGGCGTTTATGTGCGTGATCGGGATGTCGATGCGCGTTCCGGGGCCGCCGACCTTCTTGGTCGAAGGCACGATCGCCTTGGCATTGCCGAGCAGTTCGCGCATCGCATAGCCCCCCGGATTGTGCCAGAGCGCGCCATGTTCAAGCTCGCCGGTGGCGCCGACTATGGCACCCTTGCCATAGCCTTCGATGGCCTGGCCGCCTTCACCAATGGCGTCGATCAGGCGCCGAGCCATATCGAGACCGAGCGGCTTCAGGTCTTCCATGAAGCCGGTGATCTCCTCGACATAGCGTCCGGCAAAAGGGTTGGCAATGACCGCGACGACCGCGCCTCGCTTGAGCGGGCGTGCCGCGTGGGGTCCGCCCTCATGGAATATCTCTTCGACCTGAACCAGAAATTTCCTGACCACCACAGCCGGCATTGTTTCGCTTCCTTCATCCCGTCGTTCATGAAACTCATTAGAGTATCAACAATTATGCCCGTCGACATTTGTCAAGCGCAGACGTCGAGCACGTGGGCGAAGGGCCAAGAAAACTGCATCGGATGACGATTGACAGCCTGTTAAGCCGCTCCTAAACTCATATGACCATCAACGAAATCGCCGTTGTCCCGGCGATATGTGGGGGATGGTCAAAGCGTGGCTTGAAAAGCTGAAAAAAGCTGAAGGGGAATGACATGAAAAGGGCGCTCAAGAGTTTATTTCTGGCCGGCACGATGCTTGCCATTTCGTTCGGACCGGCCGCCGCGCAGGCCAAGGTTTCCGTGGCCGCCATCTCGGGATACTTCGCACAGGGTTTTGGCGTTTCGATCGTCAACGGCCTCAACAAGGCCAAGACCGATTTCGGCATCGACCTCAAGCTGGTCGACACCGGCAATCGCGCGCTCGACTACCAGCAGCAGTTCGAGAATCTTGCCAAGGGCAAACAATATGACCTCATCTTCGTGATGGGCTGGGAACTGGTGGACTCGCTGCAGAAGGTCAGCGCCGAATATCCTGACCAGCGCTTCGTGTTCATCGATGGCGTCCTCGACAACCCCAAGATGATCTATGCCAATTTCGCCGAGGAGCAGGGATCCTTCGTCGCCGGCGCGCTTGCCGGCATGATCGAGGCCAAGGGCACCGCCTTCGACAAGATCGGCGACGGCAAGGCGATCGGATTTGTCGGCGGCCGAGATATCCCGGTGATCCGCAACTTCCTGGGCGGCTACGAGCAAGGCGCCAAATATGCCGCGCCCGACGTCAAGGTAAACTCCGTCTTCGCCGGAACCTTCGACGACCCGGCCAAGGGAAGCGAACTTGCCCAGGCGCTTTACGGCCAGGGCTCCGACATTGTCTACAACGTCGCCGGCCCGACGGGTGAAGGCGTGATGCAGGCAAGTGCCGCGGTCGACAAATATTCGATCGGCGTCGACATCGACATGTGCGGCTCGGCTCCCGGAAATGTGCTCGCCAGCATGCTGAAGCGCGGCGACATCGCCGTCTACACGCTGATCAAGGACGAGGTCGAGGGCCGCAAGATCACCGCCGGCACCCGCACTTTCGACCTCGCCTCGGGCGGTGTCGAGGTCAAGGTCTGCGATGATATTGCCCCAAAGATCCCCGCTGACGTGACCGCCAAGCTGGACGAGATCAAAAAGGGCATCGTCGACGGCAAGATCGTGATCGCCAAGGCAAAGTAAGCCAACAACAGCGCCTCCCTCCCAAGAAAGCGCTACACTGATCCGCCGCGGCTTGCCGCGGCGGATCAGCGTCCAATCTGCGAGAGCCACGTTGTCGAACACGCCGGGGTCGCCGACCCTCCACAGCAATGCCGCGATGGCCGTCGAGTTGACTGGCATCACCAAGCGTTTTGGCGCATTCATCGCCAATGACGGCATCGACCTTGCGGTCCGCCGCGGCGAGATCCACGCCATCATCGGCGAGAACGGTGCCGGCAAGACGACGCTGATGAACATCCTGTTCGGCCTCTTGCAGCCGGACGAAGGCTCGATCCGGCTGAACGGTGAAGAGATCGTGATCGCCGATCCGTCCGTGGCGATAAAGGCCGGCCTCGGCATGGTTCACCAGCATTTCAAGCTGGTTCCCTCGCTCTCGGTTGCCGACAACGTCTTTCTCGGTATGGAAATCCGTCGCCATGGCCTGATCGACCACGCCGCACAAATTGCGCGCACGCGCGACCTGTCGAAGCGCTTCGGCCTGCAGGTCGATCCGACCGAGCGCGTCGGGCTGCTCTCGGTCGGCATAGAGCAACGCATCGAAATCCTGAAGGTCCTGGTGCGCGGCGCGCGCACCATCATCCTCGATGAACCGACCGCCGTGCTGACGCCGCAGGAAAGCCGTGAACTGTTCCAGACACTGCGCAGCTTCGTGGCCGAAGGCATGACGGTGATCTTCATTTCGCATCACCTGGAAGAGGTGATGGAAGTGTCCGACACGGTGACGGTGCTGCGCAACGGCAGGAAGGTGGCGACCCGGCCGACGGCCGAGCTCAGCAAGGACGAGTTGGTGCACATGATGGTCGGCCGCGAGGTGAGCTTCGACCGCCGGCCGCGCGCTTCGCTGCACGGCGACGTGGTGCTCGAAGTCAAGGATCTGTGGGCGCGCGACGATCGCCTGCTGCCGGCTCTTCGCGATGCCAGTTTCACCGTCCGCTCCGGCGAGGTGGTGGGGATCGCGGGTGTGGCCGGCAATGGACAGACGGAGCTGGCGGAAGTGCTTTCGGGCTTGCGACCGGCAAGCCATGGCGGGGCGTGGCTGAAGGGCCGGAATCTCACCGCGCTCTCCCCCGCCGCGATCCGCCAGGCAGGCCTCGCCCATGTTCCAGGCGACCGCATGGTGCGCGGGGTCGATCGCAACGCTTCGATAGCGGCCAACACCCTGATGGGCCGCCAGCACCGCGCCCCATGGAGCCGCGCCGGCATGCTCAACTGGAATGCCATAAATCAAAACGCCGAAACGCTGATCAAGAGCTTCGATATTCGCGCGCGCGGACCGGGCGATGCGGTCAAGCGGCTTTCGGGGGGAAACATCCAGAAGGTCGTTCTGGCGCGCGAATTCACCAACGGCGCCGATTTCCTGCTGATCGACCAGCCGACGCGCGGCGTCGACATCGGCGCCCAGGAGGCCATTCATGACGAGATCATGCGCCAGCGCGCCGCCGGCCGCGCAATCCTGCTGATTTCCGTGCAGCTCGACGAACTGGCCGCCCTTGCCGACCGCATCCTGGTGATGTTCAACGGGCGGATCATGGGCGAGGTCGCCGGCGACGATGCCGACGAGGAGCGCATCGGCATGATGATGGCAGGCGTGGCCACGCCGGAATTCGCCGCGGAGACCGCATCATGACAGACCATTTGCGTGCCGTTTCCGGCCAGGTGATCGCCATCGGCGTGGCGCTGCTGATGGGCGCGATCATCATCCTCATGGTCGGCGAAAGCCCGGTGCGTGTGTTCATGACGCTGTTGCGCGGCGCCTTCGGCGATCAGGAGAAGATCGCCGGGACCTTGCTGCAGACGACGCCGATCCTGATCTGCGGTGTCGCCGCCTGCATCGGCCTGCGCGGCGGCATGTTCAACGTCGGCATCGAGGGCCAGCTGTTCCTCGGCGGCTTCGCCGCCGCGTGGGTCGGCTTTGCCATGCCCCTGCCCGCAGGCATCCACACGCTGGCCGCGCTGGCGCTGGCGGTCGTGGCAGGCGCGGCCTGGGTCGCCATCCCCGCCTACTTCCGCGCCCGCTACAACACCAACGAAGTCGTCTCGACGATCCTGTCGAACTACGTGGCGGTGCTGCTCACGTCCTACTTCACCATCTTCCTGTTCAAGCGGCCGGGTGGCTGGTCGGAGACGCCGCCGATCCTGGCGACATCCTATCTGCCGGAGATCTTCACCTTCTCGCGGTTGAACTGGGGCCTGGTCATTGGCCTGGTGCTGGCGGTCGGCGCAGCCCTTGTTTTCCGCTACACCAAATGGGGTTACAGCGTCACGATGGTCGGTTCGGCGCCCAAATTCGCCGAATATGGCGGCGTCAACGTGAAACGGCAGGGTTTCCTGGTCCTGCTGCTTTCAGGGGCCGTCGGCGGGCTGGCCGGCGGCGTCGAGACGCTCGGCGTCCATCACCGCTTCATGGAAGGATTTGCTCCCGGTTTCGGCTTCGACGGGCTGATCGCCGCCCTGCTCGCCAATGGCTCGCCGGTCGCCACCATCTTCACCGCACTGTTCTTCGGCGCGCTGCGCAACGGATCGCTGCTGCTTGAGGTCGATACCAGCGCGTCGCGCGAGATCATCACCGTGATCCAGGCGCTGATCATCCTCAGCGTGTCGGCCCAGGTGCTTGTGAGAAAGCGTGGCGACAGCCAGGCAGGGGAGCGGCGATGGAAATTCTAGACAAGCTGGTCAACGTCGCGCTGATCGCAGCGACGCTTCGCACCACCGCGCCCATCCTTCTGGTCGCGCTTGGCGGCTCGTTCACCACCAAGGCCGGCATCTTCAACATCGGTCTCGAAGGGCAGATGCTGGTCGGCGCCTTCTTCGCCGTCCTTGGTTCGATCTGGACCGGTTCCGCACTCGCGGGCGTCGCCTGCGGCGTCGCGGCGGCGCTCGTCTTCGCCCTGATTTTTGCTGTCCTGGTGGTGAGTTTCAAGGCCAATGAAGTGGTCGTCGGGCTGGCGCTCAACATCCTGGCCGGCGGCATGACGATCTCGCTGATGAAAGCGATCTTCGGCACGCGCGGTTCGATCGTCGGTCACGGCATCGTCGGCCTGCCGAAAGTCCAGCTGCCCGGTGCGCGCGACCTTCTCGGCTCGTGGGCGCCGCTGATCTCCGGCTTCACGCCGCTCGTCTATGTCGCCTTCATCGCCGTGCCGCTGCTGGTCGTCTGCTACAACCGGACGCGGCTCGGCCTCTATATCCGCGTCGTCGGCGAAAAGCCGGAAGCCGCCGAGGCGCTCGGCATCTCGATCACCCGCGTCCGCTACATCGCGTCCCTGCTGTGCGGATTGCTGGCGGGCCTCGCCGGCGCTCACCTGTCACTCGGCTACATCACCATGTTCACCGAAAACATGTCGTCGGGCCGTGGTTTCATGGCGGTGGCGATCCTGATCTTTTCCAACGGCGATCCGCTGAAGGTGCTGGCGGGTTGCCTGCTGTTCGGCTTCGCCGATGCTTTTTCGTTGCGCCTGCAGACGTTCGGCTATCCGTCCTACCTGGTTCTCACCGTCCCCTATGTCGTCGCGCTGATCGCATTGTTCGCGCTGTCCTACCGGGCGCGTCCAAGGATCATCGCCGAGACGCTGGAATCGATGCGCAAGCTGCTGTCGGTAGACAAGAACACGGAAGCCGGCGGCAAAAATCCCCAGTGAAGGAAGCCTTTATGGAACGCATAATCCTCGACGTGGATTCGGCCGGCGACGATATTCTCGCCGTGCTGTTCGCGGCGATCAATCCCAGGCTCCGGCTCGAGGGCGTGACCACCGTGACCGGTGCGGCCGGCCCGATCGAGCAGGTCACCAACGTCGTCCTCAACACGCTGACGCTCGCCGGGCGTGACGATATCCCGGTTCACGCCGGCGCGTGGCGGCCGATCGTCGGCAATGCCAAGGCCGACATGGAGGCGCCGGTGCATTTCGAAAAACGGCTCGTTGCCCGTTTCGGCGATCGCCTGAAGAAGTTCAACCCGCCGGCGCCGACGCCGGTGCGGCAGGCGACGTCGGGACATGCGGTCGATTTCATCATCGAGACGGTCATGGCCAATCCGGGCGAGATCACGCTGGTGACGACCGGCCCGTTGACCAACGCGGCGATGGCGCTGTTGCAGGAGCCGGGATTGACCGGTGCACTGAAGCGGCTGATCGTGCTCGGCGGCAATTTCCAGACACCGGGCAACATCACACCCCTGTCGGAGTACAACATCTGGGCCGATCCGGAGGCCTCGCGCATCGTGCTCAACGCCGATGTCGAGAAGATCCTCGTGCCGCTCGACATCTGCGAGGACAACCGCGTCGCCGATTCGATGCTGACCCGCGACGACATCGCCGACATGCAGGCCGTCGCGAGGGACAATCCGGTCCTGGAGATGATCGCCGACAGCTTTCCGATCTACATCGACATCTGGCGCGAATTCTTCGACCTCGTCGGGTTCCCGATGGACGACGTGATCACCGTGGCGCTGGCTTTCGATCCCGGCCTGGCGACGATGACCGAGCCGCTGTTCGCCGATGTCGTGCTCGATGGCAGGCTGGCGCGCGGCCAGACCGTCGCCTATCGCGGCCGGCAATTGCTGCCAGGCGGCGGGCCCAAGACCACCCGCATCTGCACCGGCCTCGACGGCCGGCGTTTCCTCGACGGCTTCAAGAAAACCATAGCGCGCTACGAGCGGGCGGCGTGAAAGACGACATGATGACCAAGCCAACTCCTATCCTGTTCGACTGCGACCCCGGCCACGACGACGCCATTGCGCTGGTCATGGCGCATCGCTCGCCGGCCATCGAACTCCTCGGCGTCACCACGACCTGCGGCAATGCGGAGGTCGAGAAGACGACCGCCAATGCCTTGCGCATCCTGGAATATATCGGCGCCGGCGACGTGCCTGTCGCGCAGGGCTGTCACCGCCCGCTGGCACGCCCGCTGGTGCTCGGCACCGCCGATGGCCCGAGCGGGCTCGAGGGCTCGCCCTACCTGCCGCAGGCGACGATCAAGCCGGTTGACCAGCACGCCGTCGATTTCCTGGCCGACAGACTGCGCGCCGCGCCCGAACCGATCCTGGTCGTTGCCACCGGCCCGCTCAGCAATATCGGCCTGATGATCCTCAAGCATCGCGACGTGCTGCCCAAGATCAAGGAGCTGATCTGGATGGGCGGCGTGTTCTACCGCAAGAGCGAGATCATCACGCCGACCGAGTTCAACGCGTTCTGCGACCCCGAAGCGCTGAAGATCGTTCTGGACAGCGGCGTGCCGATCCTGATGGTCGGCCTCGACGTCACCATGCAGGTGCTGATCGAGGCGCCGCAATATGCCGAACTCGCCACCATCGACACGCCGCTCGGCCGGCTCGTCAACGACTGGCTGCTGTTCTACGAGAAGCTGCACCGCAACTCGATGGGCGTCGGCGGGGCCATGCACGATCCGCTCGCGCTGGCACTGGCCATCGACCCGACATTGGTGCGCACGCGCCCTGCCCATATCGGCGTCGATCTGTCCGGCACCTACGCCTTCGGCGCGACCATCGCCGATTACTGGGGCGAGCGCGGTGAAAAGGACAATGCTCGCATCGCCCATGAGGTCGACGCGGACCGCTTCTTCAAGCTGATGTTCGATCTGCTGCGGGACTGAACGGAGCGCCCCAGCACCGGCAGCGTTTCACGATAGGAATTTTTTCTTGACTCCCTGCCCTCAGCTATGGTACATTTTTGCCTATGGTGCAGAGTTGCGCCGTGGCCCGCCGCACAGGCGGGTTTTTCGTTTGATGCGTCAAATCTCCCGCGCGACGAATTCAGCCGCGCGAGCTGTCGAGGTCAGTTGAGCTGGTTGAGAATTCCAGAACTGCTCGCCAGTACCAAACTCCTGTAGATCAGGAACGCCAGCGTACAGATCGCGGCCAGCGCGATCGGCACGCCGAATGGCACCACGCCCTTGCGATCCAGATGCTGCACGACAAGCCGAAAAGCGCCCGCGGGCAGCATGAACGGGTTTTTCACGATCACCGCGGTTGCCAGGGCGAAAACCAGAAGCAGCACTGAAAACACCGCGAGATCGCTGCCGCCGATCAGGAATGGCACGACTGCCAGCAGCTTGACATCGCCGGCGCCGATCTTGCGCAAGGCCCAGAAGGGGAAGAGCGCGACGAACAGCAGAAGTCCGGCGAGAGCGCTCAGCCCCATGTCCCACCACGATCCGGACTGGAGCGACAGCAACAGCAGGCCCCCGGCGCCCAGGCAGAGCAGCAGCAGCACGTCGCGATTGGAAATCTTCTGGGTGGTGAAATCGAGCCAGCCAATCCTTGCCAGCAGAGGGATGGCGAGCACCTTCAGCAGCAGCGCCTCGACCAGCAGCATGCTAGCGCTCGACGTTCTGCACGCTTGACGACAAAAGCTTCAGATTGTTGGCGACGGTCGGGTCGTTGGGCGCCAGTTCGTAAGCCTTGAGGAAGTTCGAGCGCGCATCCTGCAGCTTGCCGCGCAGCAGGTAGGAATAGCCGACATTGTTGTAATATTCGGGCGTCGCGCCGACCAGCTTGAACGCCCTGGCATAGGCCTTGTCGGACAGGTCGAAGCGGTGGATCCGGTCGGTGCAGGCGGCCAGCCCCATCCAGGCGTTACCATCATTGGGCGCCAGTTGCGTCGCCTTGAAGAACAGCGCGCCGGCATTGCCGTAATTCTCGGCACGGAACTGGTTCTTGGCTTCGGCGACAGCCTGGTCCGAGGCATAGTATTCGACATCGCTGACCGTCTTCAGCCCGTCGAAAGCATCGCCAAAAGACGTCAGGTCGCCTTTCGACGGTTCGTTGGTGCGAACGACACCGTCGGTTACGTCCGCCGTCTGGCAGCCGGCAAGCACCGCCATGAGCAGACAGGCCGCGGCCGCGATAACCCTCTTCATAAATTGTGTCCCCTGGCCCCCCGACTCACATTAGGATAAAATCATATAGCAAACTAGAAGAAAATGCCTTTCATCCGGATGATGACCGGCAACATTATCACCATCATAACGACTGGGAAGATGCAGAGGCCCAACGGAATCATCATCTTCACCGGGAGTGCATTGGCGCGCTCCTCGGCACTCAGAATTCTCTGACTGCGCATTTCGGCGCTATAAACACGCAGGGCATCGGTAAGGCTGGTGCCGAGTTCTTCCGATTGCCGGAACAGCACCGCCAGTGCCCTCGCCTCCTCAAGACCGATGCGATCGGCGAGTTCCCGTAGTGCCTCCCGCAACGGCTTGCCGGCACGCAACTGCAAATTCATGATCGACAGCTGTATTCCCAGCCATTTGTGGGTGGCAGCCATTTCATGACTGACACGTTCGACCGCCGCCTCCAGGCTCATACCGGCATCGGCGCAAGTGATCATCATGTCCATGAAGTCGGGAAAGGCACGGCGATAGATTCGTTTCTGACCGTTCTCGAAGCGATCGAGCATGATGCTCGGAATCACCATGCAGGCCAGGCCAAACAGAGCAGATCCAGCAAAGGTTATGAAACCTGGCAGTTGTGGCGGAAGTATCCGAGACAAAAGCGCATAGATGGCCAAAAACCCCAGGCAGACCGCGACCAGACGGGACAGAGTATAAAGCAGTGGCGCGCTTGATTTATAAAAGCCGGCGCGAAAGAGCTTCGCTTCCAAAGCATTTGGCTCATCGCGTTCCTTCTCGATCGACTTGAAATATGCGTCGACCGGCCGCTGCGCCGCAACCTTGGCAAGCACGTCTTGTCCAAGCATGGACCGGCGGTCTGTAATTCCCTCCCCTATCAAGCTCTGCGCGACAAGCTTTCGTGTTTGCAGAGCCGGCAAGAAGACAAGCGCACCGAACAGGAAAAAGGACGCCGCCGCCGCAAATACGACGATAGACACCAAGAAACCAATATCCTGAATATATGGAGACAAGTTATTCTTCGCTCCTGTCAGAAATCGAAATTCACCATCCGATACATGATAAAATCTCCTAGCAGAGCCAACATCCCGAATAATGTGAAGATTGGGAATATTAGTTCGTCGTGCCACACGCCCCCATAATAAGATGGGGAAATTATTTGGAGGACCGCGAACATAACGAGGGGGAACAGTGATATGACCCAGGCCGACACGCGCCCCTCGGCGGAAAGCGCCCGGATTTTCATTCGAAGCTTCTGCCTTTCGCGGAGTACAGAAGACAGGTTGGACAAAATTTCGGTCAAATTACCGCCGGTCTTGGCCTGGATCGACAGCGACACCGATAGCAGTTGAAGGCCCTCGAAGCCGACACGCTGCGAAAGCTTTCGCACGGCCTGCTCGATGCTGAGACCGAAGGTGATCTCATCGGAGACGATGCCGAACTCGGTGCCGAGCGGATCCGGCATTTCGCGCGCGACCAGACCGATGGCGACCGAAGCGGGGTGTCCGGCGCGCAGCGAACGAACGATCATGTCGAGCGCATCCGGCAGTTGTTTGGCAAACTTCTGGATTCGTTTGTTGCGGGCACGCCGGAGGACGAGAAGCGGCAAGACGAGCCCGACGACCAGAAAGACAATGAGCGATGCCAAGGTGGAGACATTGAAAAGGAACGCCAGCAGCAACGCCATCGCCAGCCCCGCAAACAGGAACGTTGCGGCGAAGGTCAGGGGATTTCCGGTAATGCCGGATTGGGTATAGAGCCTGTTCAGCCAGACCATGCCGAAAAGAAAATCGCCGGAGTCCGTGAGGCCACGCTCCCGCAGCAATCCCTGTAACGTTTGTTCGGCCGGAACCTCGCCGGCGAGCCGCCTCAGGCGGCGATTGACTGCCATGGACCGGGAGCGGCGGCCGGCAAAGGAAAGATAAAGGGCTTCGCCGGCGAGAATGAGTGAAGCCGCCGCAAGCATATAGATGAAGTAGAGCAGAGCTTGACCGGTCGGCATCAGAGGGCAACCTGCGGGTTGAAGGCGTCCTTGGCGAAATGATGACCAAGCGTCGCGGCCTCCGGAGCGAAGCGCGGACGGACACCGGTTGCGCGAAAATCTCCGATGACCTTGCCCTCGGCTGTAACCTCACGGCGGACGAAATGATAGATTTCCTGGAGCTGCACGACATTGCCCTCCATGCCGGTCAGTTCCGATATGGAGGTGACACGCCGGCCGCCGTCCGAAAGACGCTGTGTCTGCACGATGATGTCGATGGCCGACGCGATCTGCGCGCGGATTGAATCATGCGTCATCGGCATGCCGGCCATGCCCACCATCTGCTCCAGCCGCGAGATCGCATCGCGCGGCGTGTTGGCATGGATGGTGGTCATCGAGCCTTCATGGCCGGTGTTCATCGCCTGCAGCATGTCGAAGGCTTCCTCGCCGCGCACCTCGCCGACGATGATGCGGTCCGGCCGCATGCGCAGCGCGTTCTTGAGCAACTCGCGCTGGCGCACCTCACCCCGACCCTCGACATTGGGCGGACGCGTCTCCAGGCGCCCGACATGCGGCTGCTGCAATTGCAGTTCGGCCGCATCCTCGATGGTGATCAGGCGCTCCTTCGAGGGGATGTAACTCGACAATGCATTGAGCAAGGTGGTCTTGCCGCTGCCGGTGCCGCCTGAAACCAGGATCGATTTGCGCGCCTGCACGGCGATCCGCAACAATTCGATCATCGGCGGGCGGATCGAATTGAACGCCATCAAACGCTCGAGTGAATATGGATTTTTCGAGAATTTGCGGATCGACACCAGGGGACCGTCGACCGAGACCGGCCGCACCGCGATGTTGACGCGCGATCCATCTTCCAGGCGGGCATCGACCATAGGCGACGATTCATCGACACGCCTGCCGATGGCCGAAACGATCTTGTTGATGACGCGCAACAGATGCGCCTCGTCGCGAAACCGGATCGGCGTTTCTTCGACAATACCACGCCGCTCTATGAAAACGCGCTTGTGGGTGTTGATCAGGATGTCGGTAATCGAATCGTCCTTGAGCAGGGGCTCGATCGGCCCAAGTCCCAGCATCTCGTCGGCAGTGTCGCTGGTCAGCAGATCGAGTTCGCGGGCATTGAGCGGCACCGCACGAGCACGAACGAACTCGCGCACGATGGGGCGGATCTCGTTCAGGATCTCATCCTTGGAGGCATTTTCAAGAGCGGTCAGATTGAAGCGATCAATCAAATGGCGATGAAGCTCGACTTTGAGCGTCAGGAAATCGTCACCATACGATTCGATTTCGGGGGCCGGAGATAGTGCTGGAACAACAGTCAGCGCTGCTGTCGGCTCGGCTCTTGCCTCGACCTTCGGATCGCCTGGTCCCTTGATGAACCGCCCCAGCATAGTCGCTTATACTCCCCTCGGCTGCGTATTAGCGGAAACTAAACGTTAACCAACGACGACACAAGCGCCTGGATGCCCTCCGTACGGTCATTACTTCAGACATAGTTAAGAGCAAGAGCTGGCAATCCCTTGTTTATTTGATGCGGGTCGGCGCTGGGGGCTTCCCCATTTGCCACGAGTTTCGGTTCACCCGGTCCTTGTCGGGAAAGCCCGGCAAGAACTGCCCCCTAACCCCTTAGATATAAAGGAATATGCGTTATGACTAATACTTCCCTAATTCCGCCACATCCGCGGCCAAATTGTGAACGAATGGTTAAGGGAGATTGAAAATTCAAACGAATCAATCCCTTGCCGAGATTCTGCTTTGCAATCTTCTTGCCGAATCAGGTACATGAAAGTTAAGGAACCCTTAATGTCGTTTGACTCTGCGTTTTCTCGGGACCTAGGATCGAGATGACGGGGGATGCTTGGGTATGGATTTCATCTCTTGCTCTGTCTCGTCGGGTTCAAACTCCAAGGGAGAAATTGACATGAACAAGCTCATGACGATGACCCGGCAGTTCCGCGACGATGAAAACGGCGCTGCCATGGTCGAATATTCCATCCTGATCGGAATCATCGCGGTCGCCGCGATTGGTTTCATCATCGGCATTGGCGGGTGGGTAACGGGCCGCTTCACCGGTCTTTGCGCAGCGATGCAAGCCAGCGGCGTCGGCGCCTGCGCTACTGGTGCCGGCAGCTGATCGATAATCCCCAGGCCCGGAATTGACCTTCCGGGCCTGGATTCAAATCGCTGCGGGCGAATTCCCGCGTCTGCTGGGGCTTGGGGTTCATGCGTGCCAACACACTGATCATGATCGTGCTCGCCGGCGTGTTCGGCGTTCTCGCGGTCGTACTTGTCAACATATGGCTCGCTGGTCAGCGAAGCGCCATTGCGCAAACGGGCATCGTCCAAGGCAGCACGGTTGTCGTTGCGGCGATGCCGCTGAAGTTCGGCGATGCGCTTAGCGCAGACAAATTGCGCGAAGTCGCATGGCCTGCTGGTGCGGTTCCGGCCGGGGCGTTCAAGACAACGAAAGACCTGTTAGCAGGTGACGGTGCCAAGCAGGCACTGCAAGCGATCGGCGTCAATGAGCCGATTCTTGCTACCAAGATTACTGGCCCCGGCCAACGCGCCACACTTTCGGCAGTGCTTGGCGAAGGCATGAAGGCCGTTTCCATCCGCGTCAATGACGTGCTCGGCGTTGCCGGCTTCGTTTTCCCGGGCGATCGAGTCGATATTCTACTCACCCGCACGGCGCGCGGCGATGATGGCACGGACAAGAGTTTCGTCGACGTGCTGCTGCAGAGCATGAAGGTGCTGGCCATCGACCAGGTGGCCGACGAAAGCAAGGACAGCCCGACGGTAGTTAAGTCCGTGACGCTGGAGGCCAGCACCAGGGACGCGCAGAAGCTGACACTGGCGGCAGGGGCCGGCCAGTTGTCGCTGGCGCTTCGCCAGGCCGCGGCCAGCAAGGGCGAGACGACGGAACGCGTGACGCTTTCCGACCTGACCGGCGAGACGCCGGCCGATGTCGTCGCCAGGCAGGCGGAGCTCGACAGGAAGGCAGCGGCGGAAGCCGCGGCTGCAGCCGAGCGCAAGCGCGCCGAAGACAAGATCGCCGGGTTGACCCAGGCTGTGGAGAAAGTGGGAAGCCGCCTCGATGAGTTGGGCAAGGTAAAACCGGCGCCGGCTGTGGCAGCTGAGCCGCAGGTGAAAGAAGTTGTCAAGGAAGTGGTCAAATATGTGCAGCCGGAACCACCGGCGCGGGCGACAGTCGGTGTCTTTCGGGGTATAAAGCTTGAAACATATGATGTGCCGCGACAAAAATAACACCGGCATATCAGATACGTGGAGAGCGAATCAGCCGGCGAGGGGGTAGTGTTAATGCGCGTATTTCGGGGATCACTGACCACCGTTCTGGCCTTTTTCTGTGTGTTGCTGTCGTTTAGCTTCGCCGTTCAGGCTGCAGACCGCTTCATCGACGTGTCGACCCCCAGCGTCCACCGGGTTTTCCTGCCGATGTCGCAATCGGTGACGATCCAGGTGAGCGCCAATCTGGGCGACATCGTCGTCGGCGACGAGAAGATCGCCGATGCCCAGCCGATGACCGACCGCACGCTCTATGTCATCGGCAAGGGGGCCGGTACCACCACGGTCAACCTGTTCTCGACGGACAAGCGTTCGCTCGGCGCCCTGCAGATCGAGGTCGGCGTCGATGTCAGCGACATGGCGCAGGCGATCCGCCAGGTGGCGCCAAAGTCGCGCATCGAAATCGGCTCGGTCAACGGCAGGGTCAGGCTTGGGGGCCATGTCAAGGACGGCCCCACGCTGGCGGCGATCCTGGAGGTGGCGCAGCAATATGGACCCGATGCCATCATCAACTCGGTCATCGTAGACGACAGCCAGCAGGTCAATCTGGAAGTGCGCGTGCTGGAAGCCAAGCGCAACGCCGGCCGCGATCTCGGCGTGTCGATCAAAACCACGAACCGCGACGGCTCCACTCAGGTCGGAACAGGCATAGCCGCTGCCGATAAAGACAACGTGATTTTAGGCACTGGAGGATTGCTCAGCAACCTGCTGTCTGTATCCTCTCCGTTTGGCGCACTGCTGACACGCGTCATTGATAGCAACATCAAAGTCGATTTGTACATTGAGGCGCTCGAAGCCAAGGGCGTGGTGCGCACGCTCGCCAACCCCAACCTCACTACGCTTTCCGGCGAGGAAGCCAGCTTCAATGCCGGCGGCGAAGTGCCTATCCGTACTCTCGACAAGGATGGCCAGATAAGCATCGAGTACAAGCAATTCGGCGTCAATCTGATGTTCACACCGGTGGTACTCGACGACGGCAAGATCCACATGAGGCTGGCACCGGAAGTCAGCGACCTGACTGGCTTCACCACCGCCGGCGACCCGATCTTCACCAACCGCAAGCTGGCCACCGTCGTCGAATTGCGCGACGGGCAGAGCTTCGCCGTCGGCGGGCTGCTGTCCAGCAAGACCACCAAGCTTCAGGAGCAGGTGCCATGGCTCGGCCAGGTGCCTGTGATCGGAACGCTGTTCCGCAATTCGAGCAACCAGAAGGAAGAGACCGAGCTGGTTGTCATCGTCACGCCGCACATCGTGCGGCCGGTGAAGCCCGGCGAGCAGCTGGCAACGCCGTTCGACAAGACACGGCCCGCCAACGATCCGGAATTCTTCGTGCTGGGCCAGCTTGAAGTGACCAGGGACATGGTCCGCAAATATGAACTGGGCGAAGGCGTCACCGGCCCCTATGGCCACATGCTCGACTTCAAATCGAAGGACAAGATGCTCTATGTCAAGAAATAGCGCCTTGATCCTCATTCTCTGTGCCGGTGCGCTGTCGGGTTGCGCCGCGGACTATCTGAACCACTATGACACGGTGACCCTGGCCGCCGGCGACACGCAGAAATTCAATTCGATGCTGCAGACGGTCGACCCGCTCAACCCGGCGTCCAGGAACACACATATCGAAGGCGACGGCACGCGCGCCGCACTTGTCGCACGTAACTACAAATTTCCACCGCCACCGCCGCCGCCGCCGGCGATCACGGTCAATGTCGGCGGGTCGGGCGTGACGCAGTGAACTGAACGGAAGGATGCGGAGGGCGCCGGGCATGCGAGGGGCCCTGGCGCAATGAGAGAAAGCAAGGTCATGTTGGGGACCATTCGGGCCTTCTGGAACGATCAACGCGGCGTTGCGATGATCCTCGTGGCTATCATGCTGCCGGTGATCATCGGCTTCGCTCTGCTGGCAATCGATATGAGCCGGGCCAACGGACTGCATAACGATCTGCAGAAAGGTGTCGATGCGCTCGCGCTTGCTGTAGCGGCGGAACTGGACGGCAGAGCCGATTCAATCACTCGGGCCAACTTGGCGAAGACCACCCTACTTACCAACAAAACCAAATTCTCTACCTCCGACGATCCCACTTCTCACGATCACACGCTTGGCGTGGCTGATGTGACCGTCACATATCTGACCGGAATACCTGCCGACGACAGCATCGGGTTGAATGCCGCCGGTGTCGACACCAATGGCGTGAACTGGGCAAGCTCCGACCCCAAAGCCGTGACATTCTCTCTGGTGACGGTGAACGCTTCCGGCCTGGCGGATGGCCCCGGTGCTTTCGCGACAATTTTTCCGGCCAGCTTTGTCGGCAGCAACAATACGTTCGACATCCGGCCCCAGGCTGTGGCCGGATTTGTCCAGTCGATCTGCGAAACGGTGCCAATCTTCATGTGCAATCCGTTCGAGACGACCGACCCGTTAACCAGCAAGACCATCCAGCAGGCTTTTGCCGCCGGCCTCACCTATAGCCGCGAGTACCGTATTCTCAAGGTTGACTCGAATCCTGGCCCTGGCAATTTCGGGCTGATCGACAACAGCCTGGCCTCACTGCGCGACGCCCTGGCTACCGGTACCGCAGGCACTTGCTATCAACGCGACAAGCTCATCACGAAAACCGGCGTCACCTTGGGTCAGGTCAATGCTGGGCTCAACGTCCGCTTCGACATCTACAGTTCCTCGCTTAAGTCACATGACAAGGACTGGGCATATCGGCCGGCAACCAATGTGCGCAAGGGCGTGGACAAGACCGCTAACTGCAACAAATACACACCCAACACAGACGGAACGGCCATGGCGCTGCCGCCGGGCGATAGCTTCGATTCCGCCACGGGCATGACGAATTCGACATGGGACCGCAGCAATTATTGGCAGATCAATCATGGTGCGTCATATCCCAACGTCCCTAGCACCACCAACCCGACCGGCGCCGCTGTGCCGGCTTCCAGATATGACGTCTATAAATACGAGATCGCGAACGGGCTCGTCGGGGACAAGTCCCTCGCGCCGACAAAGGAAACCGGCGTTCCAGCCTGCTTCAAAGGCGCGACGCCGAACTTGGATCCCGATCGCCGGCTGCTCAACATGGCGATCGTCGACTGCATTGCCAACCGAGCCAAGATCAATGGCCATATCCAGCTCAAGCCGGACGGCTATGCCAGCGTCTTTTTGAACAGCCCGATCCAGAAGCAGGACAACAGCAAGGACGATGAGGACTCCACGGCCGGCGAGAAGCCCATCAGTCTGGAGATCGTCGACGTCGATGGAGGGTTTGCCAACAACACCCTTCTAGACAAAGCATTCCGCAACGAAGCCCAGCTGTATCGGTAAAGTCGACATGACCAGGTTCGGCAAAATCATTGGGCGGTTCCGAGGCGACGAAAGTGGCGCTGCTTTGGTGGAAGTCGCGATTACCGCACCACTCGTGCTGCTGTTATCGGCTGGTGTGTTTGAGTTCTCCAACATCCTGAACACGCGCCTGCTTCTCGAAGCCGGCGTCGAGGATGCGGGTCGCTACATGGCACGATGCAGCAGCGATTGGGATACCTGCAAGGCGCGGGCTCAAAACCTTGCCGCCAATGGGGCGGTCGCTGGCGGTAGCGCTAGGGTGACCGGATGGCTTCCAGCCACAGTTTTGATCACCAAAGCTTTGTCCACGCCGGCGGTCGATGTGGCCACGGGCACGCAGCTTTATCTTAGCAGCACGGCCAATGTCGACGTCGTGGACGTCAGCACGTCCTATTCTTATCCGGGCGTTGGATTCTGGTCATATCTTGGCTTTGGGGCCCTGACCCTTAGCGTATCCCATCAGGAACGAGTCATTGGATGGTGACGGGACGCACCAAGTTTTGGGCTAACCAGTCTGGAGCGGCAATGGTCGAAATGGCCATTGCAATGCCGCTGCTGTTGACGCTTCTGCTTGGCTTCGTCGATTTCGGCTATGCGTTTTACCAATGGAATGCAGGGAATAAAGCGGTGCAAGCCGGCGCAAGGCTGGCGCAGATTTCTACACCCGTCGCCAGCGGGCTCCTGGCCGAGACGATAACGCAGAGCGATGTAACCAAAGTCGGCACTGCGGTGGCCGCAAACACCTATAACTATATCTGCACGGCCAATACCGCCGGAAGCGTCTCTTGCATTTGCGGCACAGGCGCTACGTGTCAGAACCTCAATGTGAGCCAGGCCGCCTTTGATTTCATTTTCAGCGGCAACAGCAGCCGGGCCGGAATGAAGACATTCCTGCCAATGCTGGCTAAGTCCGAAGTGCGGATACAATATCAGGCGTCCGGTCTCGGCTATTGGACGCGTCCCAGCGGGCCGGTGCCGACCATCACTGTCAGCATCACCAATCATCCCTTCCAGTTCTTCTTCCTAGGCGGACTGCTCGGATTCGGGAACATCACCATGCCCTCCATGCTGAGCACGGTTACGGGCGAAGACCTAAAGAGTACCTGGCCATGAACGCGATCAACACCAAGGTTACGCCGACCAAGCGCAAGCAGGTGGCGCTGTTCTCGTCGGATCCGAATTTCAAGCGCGATGTGGCGACGCGGCTCGATGCGCTGGCGATCTATGATGTCCGGGTTTCCGAGACGAGCGACTTCCTCAAGGGGCCGCCGGCCGATACGCGCCCGGGCATCGTCATCCTCGATCTGGGCAATGGCGAGCTGCTCGGCAGGCCCGGCATCGTCGAGGCGCGCGCGCTGTGGGCCAGCGTTCCGCTGATCGCGGTTTCCGACGAGCTGACCTCTGAACAGACGCGCGTGCTGGTGCGCATGAACGCCTCGGACTGGCTGCACAAGCCGCTCGACGGCAAGGAGCTGCTCAATGCGGTGACCTTCCACGACACCGGCAACCAGGGAACGAAGAGCCGGATCATCACCTTCATCGGCGCCAGCGGCGGCGCGGGCGCGACGACGCTGGCGCTGTCGGCGGCCGAATTCCTGGCTTCGAAATCGGCTGAGCGCGCGGCATCCACCTGTCTCGTCGACCTGGATTTCCAAAGCGCCAATTGCGGCGCCTATCTCAATCTGTTCAACCAGTTCGACCTTGCCGGCATCATCGGCCAGCCGGAGCGGCTCGATGTCGAGCTGATGGATGTCATCAAGCTGTCGCGCCCGTCCGGCCTCACCCTCTACGCGTTCGAGCGGCCGCAACTGCCGTTCGAGCCGCATGGCAGCGATTTCGTCTTCCGGCTGCTCGACCTCGTCGCCTACCGCTTCGACGACATCGTCATCGACCTGCCCAATCTCGAAACGCCCTGGCACAATTCCGTGCTGTCGACGAGCGACGAGATCTTCATCGTCTTCGAGCTCAACGTCGCGTCACTGCGGCAAGGCAAGCGGCTCTACAAGAAGATCCGCGAGCTGCGCGGCAATGCGGTCTCGATCACGCTGGTCGCCAACAAGCACAAGCGCAAATGGTTCGGGAACCATTTTTCGCGCAGCGAGCTCGAGAAGATCTTCAAGGCGCCGCACATCAAGTCGGTCGCGCTCGACAACGCGCTTCTGACCGATGCGCTGAACAGGGCCATCCCGCCTTCCGAGGTGGATGGGCGGGCGCGCTTCAACAAGGATCTGAAGCGGATGTTCAAAGAGCGGCTCGATGACGCTGCCCGATAGATATCGGATCGTCCCAAAGCTCGCCGGCGCCTGCGTGCTCGGCGTGGCGCTGGCGCTGTCCGTCCACGATTTCGCCGAGGCGCGATCGGCGCTTTCGGAGCGGCCGCCGCTGCCGGCGATGGGGCCCAGCCTGCGCAAGGCCGTTGCCTTTAGAACCGCCGAGCAGCCGGGCACGATCGTCATCCGCAAGGACGAGAAGGCGCTTTACCTAGTGACCCGCCAGGGCCAGGCGCTGCGCTACCAGATCAGCGTCGGACGCGACGGGTTCGGCTGGACGGGCACCGTCAAGGTCGGGGCGAAGACCGAATGGCCGGAGTGGCGCCCGCCGCAGGAAATGCGCGCCCGCCAGCCGGAGCTGCCGAAAATGGTGCCCGCCGGCCCCTACAACCCGCTCGGCGCAAGGGCGCTCTATTTGTCGCGGGACGGGCGCGACACGCTCTACCGCATACACGGCACCAACGACCCGTCGGGTGTCGGCTTCGACGGGACATCGGGCTGTTTTCGTCTCACCAACACGGATGTGATCGATCTCTTCAAACGCGTCGCGGTCGGCGCAAAGGTGGTGGTCCAATGACGATGATCAGCGAACCGGACATGCCGGCGATCGATATCGGAAACCAGGAACAGCGCGACCCGGTTGCCACCGAGAAATTCAGCAAGGCAAAGACGATCGGCGTCATCGTCGCCGGTGGCGCGCTTCTGATCACCGCGGTCAACATGGCGGCTGCGGTCTATCTCTATCGTGGCATGAGCGACCTGCGTTTCGTCGAGGCGCGGCTGGAGCAGCTCGGCGCGTTCGAGCAGCGGATCGCGGCCCGGCTCGACACGGTCAACAACGGTTTTCAGAGCCGTTTCGAGAAACTGGACAGCCAGTTGCAAGGCAGCTTCAACGAGATCGATGCCAGCATTGCCCGGTTGGGGCAGAATGCGCCGGTCGCCGGCGGCGAGGCCATGCCGGGTGCGGAAGAACCGTCCGAATTCGCCACCAGCACGCTGGCGCAAGCGCCCGAAGCCCTCGACGGCGAGAGCGCGAGCGAACCCGGCGTCATCGAAGCGCCCGCACCCAGGAAGAGAATCGCATCGGCCTCGCCCCCTGCTCCAAGCTCCAACTACCAGCGCATCCAGCAGCCCGACGGCAAGGTCTATTACCGCCGGATCAACTAGACCCGGCAGAGCCCGAAGCGGGCGGGTTGCAGGTGGCGATCGGTCTAGAGATCGCGCTGCAGCGCCAGGATACGGATGGCCCGAACGGACCGCTCCCGCGCCTCAGTGAGGAAGGCGATGTGGCAGTAGGCACAGGCCACGATGCCCAAAAGCAGAACCAGGCTGTTTTTCAAGGTGAAATCGACGGCCAGCGAATACGGAAGACCCTTGGGCGACGTGAATTCGGCAATCGTGCTCGCCGTTTCCGAATGGCTGCCGACGGCGATCATCAGGCCAGCGAAAATCAAGGCGACGTGGTTGGCGAGGAACGAGAATGCCGACTTTTTGGTGTGGCACGCCACCCAGCAGACGATCGCTGCCGCGGCAAGAATGACGGCGTCGACAGCCATGGAACCACCCAGCCAGACATCGACCTGCTGCCAAAGCACCGTCGACAGAGGGCGCAGTTCAAGCCATAGCCACCATGCGGTGGGGCTGGCTGGATAGGTGCCCAGCAACAAGGTCGCCACGCGCTCCCCTGCCAGGAGCGCCAGAATGAGAAACGGAAAGGCGAAAAGCAGAATCGGCTTGCGTTTCATGTTCCCTCGACAATCTGCAAGCCAGGATAGGCCGTATAGATTGCTCAAGGCTTAACAGCCTACTTCCGGCCCTCTCCCGATTGCGAGCGTTCGAGGACGGCGAAGAAGATCACGGTGAGCAGAAGGACGATCAGCAGCAGCACGAACGCGGCTGCCGCGCCTTCGTTGAGCGAAAGGCCGAGAAAGGCACGGCGGTAGGCAAAGAAGCTCAGCACTTCGGTCGCGTTGCCCGGCCCGCCCTTGGTCAGGACATAGGGCAGATCGTAGGTCCGGAACTCGTTGATCAGCTGGATGATGATGGTGATCGCCGCGACCGGCCGAAGCATCGGCAGCGTGATGTAGAAGAATTGCTGCCAGCCGCGTGCGCCATCCACTTCAGCTGCCTCATAGGGATCGCGCGGCAGAGCGGCGAGCCCCGCGGCGAGGATCAGCACGACGAAGGACATTTGCTGCCAGATGTCGATCGCCGCCATCGTCCAGAGCGCCATGCCTGGCGTGCCCAGCCAGTCGAGGCGCGGCAGGCCGAACGTTTCCATCAGATGATTGGCGATGCCGAGATTGGGCTGGAGCAGCATGCGCCAGATCAAGGCGACGCTGATCGGCGACATCGCCATGGGAATGGTCAGAACCGCGAAATAGACCGGCTTCATCCGGACCGTCCGGTTGAGCATCAGGGCGATGCCAAGCCCGATCACGAATTCGCCGACAACCGTCACCGCCGAATAGCGCACGGTGAGCCAGAGCGCGTTCCAGAACAGCTCATCGCCGATCATCGAGGCGAAATTCTTGAACCCGACAAGCGGCAGAAGCTGCGGCTTGATCAAGGTCATCGAGGAGATCGAGAGGATGCAGGCATAGGCCAGCGGAAAGCCCATCACGATCGCCAGCAGCAGCAGGCCGGGCAAGGCAAAGGCCCAGCCGGTCCGCCACTCGCGGCCACGGGCAGCCCATCCTTTTTTGATCGCATTGTGCATCGTAGCCGAGCCTTGGTCGGGGTGGCGTTGCTGATCTCGTCAAGATCCGGGGTCTGGACAAGATCCGGCGCGGCTGACACCGCCGCGCCGGATCTCCTTGCCGAGCCGGACCGCTATTTATCGAGGAGCCCCTGCAAGCCGTCGGAAGCCGCCTTCAGCGCCGCGTCCGATGTCGCCTGGCCGCCAGCCGCCAGCGAGAGCTGGGTACCGAGCAGATCCTCGTATTGCGCCGAATAGGTGAAGATCGGGAACGACTTGCCGGTCGCCACCACATCCTCGGCGGTCTTGTAGAAGGGATATTTCGCCAGCACCGCCGCATCGGCATAGACATCGCTGCGCACGGGCGCGTGGCCCTCGAGCGCGCGCTTCACCGAAACATCCTTGCTCTGCACCCACTGGATGAAGGTCCAGGCGGCTTCCTGCTCTTCCGGCGACGTGTTCTTGGGAATGCCCCAGCCCCAACCGCCGCTTTCGCCGTGGCCACCCGGCATCACCGACAGGGCGACCTTGCCGGCGACCGTCGGACACTTCACGGCATCGTCCATCTGCGGCAGCATCCACCAATAGGTGACCATGCTGAAGGCCGAACCGCTGCACATCAGGCGCATGGTGTCGTCGAGCGTCGCCGACACGGCACCCTGCTGGGCGCCGTGCTGGATGTTGTCGACATAGAGATCGAGCGCCTTCTTGGCCTCTGCCGTGTCGAGGCTCGCCTTGCCGTCGGCATTGAGATAGCTGCCGCCGGCGGAGAACAGGTAGTTGGAGAATTCCATGCTGTTGGGATCGCCGCGCTGGCCCTGCATCGCGGCTCCGGCGACGCCTGCATTGGCCTTCATGAATTTGGAAATCGCCACATAATCTTCGAGGGTCGTCGGCAAAGCGAGTTCCTTGCCGGTTGCCGTCTTGTAGGCGGCCTTGAGCTTCTCGTCGCCGATCAGGTCCGTCCGGTAGAGGAGGCCCATTGAGTAGTTGTACATGGGCACCAGGAACAGCTGGTCCTTGGTCCGGCCGAGCAGGTCAAGCGTCGAGGGAATGAAGGGGCTCAGGTCGTATTTGGATTTCTCGACGAAGGGTTTCAGGTCGGCGAGCCAGCCGGCGGCCGGAAATTCGCCGGCCCACAGGAAGTCGACCTCGAGCACATTGTAGTAGCTCTGCGACGCGGTCAGCTGGGACACCAGCTTGTCGTGCATGTCGGGATAGCCGATCTTCTCGAACTCGACCTTGATGCCGGTCTGCTTCTCGAATTCGGGCAACAGCGCTTCGATGATCTTGGTTTCCGGCACGTCTTCCATCAAGGCGTGCAAGGTGATGGGCTCAGCCGCCCTGGCCGGAAGCGATGCGCTGACAACCGCTGCCCCGCTCACGGCCGTCATCAGCATTTTGATCAAGGTCTGCTTGTTCCAAGTCATAACTCTCTACTCCTCTTTCCCTCTGGACGCGGCGGTGATCCCGTCACGATTTCATAACCGGCTAGCGAGCCATGTCGGCTCTCGGAGCGACCGGCCTATTTCACGCTGCCGAACGTCAAGCCCTGGACGATGAAACGCTGGATGAAGCGGGAAGCCACGACCAGCGGCAGGATGGCAAGCACGACGCCGGCAGAAACCTTGGCGATCTGGACGCCGTTCGAGGTCTGCAACGCGGCGAGCGCAACCGGTATGGTCGCCGTCTTCGGCCCGCTCAAAACCAGGGCAAACAAAAACTCATTCCACGCCAGGATGAAACCGAGCACGCCGGCGGCCGCGATACCGGGCATCGACACCGGCAGCACAATGCGCCAGAAGGCGCCCCAGGCGGTCGCGCCGTCGGTCATCGCCGCCCACTCCAGATCGACTGGAATGCCTTCGAAGAAGCCCATCAGGATCCAGGTCAGGAAAGGCAGGTTGAGCGCGGCATAGACGATGATCAGCCCGGTCAGCGAGTTGCTGAGCTCCAGGCTTCGGAACAGCGTGAAGGTCGGCAGCACCAGCGCCACGGGCGGCAGCATTTGCGTCGCCAGAACGGCAAAACGCGCCCAACGGCCGCCCGTGCGGAAGCGGGCGAAGGCATAGCCGGTGGTGGCGGCAAAAGGCAATGCGAGCAGAACCGAGCCGAGCGCGACGATCAGGCTGTTGAGGTAGGACTGACCGAAGCGGCTCGACAGGAGCGCCGAATAATTGTCCGTCGTAAAGGCCGGCATCAGCTCGTTGCTGTAGGATAGCTGCTCGGGCACGAAGCTCGTCCGCAGCACCCAGAGCGGCGGCAGCAGCACGATGGCGCAAACGACAATCAGCCCGAAATGCAGGCCGAAGCGGCGGCGAAAGGCAGGCCGTTCGTTTCTGTCCATGCTGGTCATTGAGCGGCCCTCATGAGGCTCGGCCGCGCGATGACCAGTTCGGTTTCGGTATCAAAGAGGTGCATCGGCAGCGGGTCGATGTAGAGTTCGACGATCGAGCCGACGGGCGCCGTGAAATAACGGCTCAGGCGGGCGGCGATCTCCAACGGCTTGCCGCCTCCGGCGGGGTGGGCATCGTCCGTGCCGGTGGCCTGACCGGCAATCTGGCCGATCAGGACGTTCTCGGCGCCGAGAGCTTCGACGGCCACGACCCGTACGGAAATCTTTTGCCAGTCCGGCTTGTCGGGGCTTTCGTGGAAATCCTCGGCCCGCACGCCCAGAATGACGCGGCGCCCGACACGCTCGCCATAAGCGTTGCGGTGGCGGGCGGGGACGGCAAGCACGGCACCACTATCGGTCAGGACGGAGAGCCCTTCGCCAGGTGCGGCCTGAAGCGTGGCCGGAATGAGGTTCATCGGCGGCGTCGCCAGGAAGCGCGCGACGAAGGTGTTGACCGGGTCGGCATAGACTTCAAGCGGCCGGCCGGCCTGGACCAGGCGACCATCGCGCATGATGCATATGCGATCGCCCATGGTCATGGCCTCGACCTGGTCGTGCGTGACATGGACGATGGTGCGGCCGAGGCGTCGGTGCAGCTTGACGAGTTCGAGCCGCATCTCGGCACGCAGCTGCGCATCGAGGTTGGACAGCGGTTCATCAAGCAGGAAGGCCGCCGGTTCGCGAACGATCGCCCGGCCAAGCGCGACACGCTGACGCTGGCCGCCCGAAAGCGCTGCCGGCTTGCGACCGAGAAGATTCTGCAAACCGAGCAGGTTCGCGGCGTCGGCAATCTTGGCATCGATCACTGCTGCGTCGGTGCCGCGCATCTTCAGCCCGAAAGCCATGTTCTGCCGCACCGACATATGCGGATAGAGCGCGTAGCTCTGGAAAACCACCGCGACGTTGCGGTCGCGCGGCGCGACATTGGCGACGCTCTTGCCGCCGATGCGAAGATCGCCGGAGGAGATACTCTCCAGGCCGGCAATCATCCGCAGCGTCGTCGACTTGCCGCATCCCGACGGGCCGAGAAAGATCACGAATTCGCCATCGGGAATGGTGAGATCGACCTCATGCACCCCGTAATTGCCATTGCCGTAGAGCTTGGAAACGCGATCGAGCTCGATAGACGCCATAGACTTTCCTCATGAACCCGTCTGACCCGGCTGAACGCCGAAGGCCGAAGTCGAGCGAACCGTCATCTTAGAGAACAAAATGTAACATTGAAAGCCTGCCTTCTGATCATATGTGTTCACTTTTTTGGATGGCGCGTGCCAGCATCAGGATCCGGTTACAGCCGCCAAAAGCCGTCAGGTCATGTAGACGCCGCCGGTCACGTTGACGCCCTGGCCAGTCATGAAGCGGGCTTGATCCGAGCAGAGGAACACGACGACGTCGGCGACATCCTCCGGCAGTTCGAGCCGGCCGAGCGGCGTCTGCGCGATATAGTCGGCGACCACCCGTTCGGGCGTGACCTGCCGCAGATGCGCCTCCCATTCGACTTCGCGCGATTGCATGCCGGTCTTGACGAACCCCGGGCAGACGGCATTGACGCGGATTCCCTTGGGCGCGAGCTCGCGGGCAAAGGCCTGGGTCCAGCCGAGCACGGCGAACTTGGATGCCGAATAATGCGCCAGGAGCGGCGCACCGACCTTCGCGGCAAGCGAGGCGGTGTTGACGATGCAGCCCGTGCCTTGCTTGACAAAATGCCGTCCAGCGATCTGATTTGCGAGGAATACCCCGCGCGCATTGACCGAGAAGTTGAAGTCCCACTCCTCGTCGGTCAGATCGAGCGCGTGCTGCATGGTGGACACGCCGGCATTGGCAATCAGGATATCGCAGCCGCCTAGCGCTTCCAGCACAGTGGCAAAGGCCGCCTCGACGGAATCGCGACGGCGAACATCGACCGTGACGGCGGCGGCACCGCCGCCAATCTCCTCGGCCGCCTTGCGCGCCGCGTCGGGATCCAGATCGCCGATCGCCACGGCGACACCCTGCCGCGTCAGGGCGGTCGCGATCGCGCGACCGATCCCCGCGCCGCCACCCGTCACAAAGGCACGCTTGCCCGCGAGTTCGGCAAGCACTGGAGGAATGACGGAGGCAGCCGGCATGGTCGTATTCTCTCTGCTTGGTGGCGGAACGCGTTCTGTTAATATCGAGATGCATACCAATAAATTCGAACACTGCAAACATATTTTTGTTTGAAAATGTTTGATCATGCGGTAGAGTCGAAGTTGCAGACCGCTTCGTCAGCGGCTTACCCACCGGATACATCGATGGCCGACGACACCGCCTCTCCCCTATCGTCCACGCATGGCGCACCGCGTGATGCCGATCGTCAGCGCCTTCTCGCGCACGATCGGCAGGCACGCATCCTGGCTTTCCTGCGCCGCACGGGGTCGCTCACCGTCGCTGCGGCAGCGGCCGAACTCGCCGTTTCCGACATGACGATCCGCCGTGATCTGGTCGAATTGGAGCGCGAGGGCAGGCTTGTACGAATCCACGGAGGTGCGATCGAGGCGGACAACCCGCCGCTGGTCGCCATGGACAGTGAGGAGCCGAGTTTCGATTCGCGCTTGCGCCAGCGCCGTGACCCGAAGGCCGCGATTGCCGCCGCCGCGGCCGCCTTGGTTTCGGGATACCGCACGATCGCATTGGATGTCGGCACCACCACCTATCTGATGGCCGAGCACCTCAAGGACCTTCCGCACGCCAAGGTGTTCACCAACAGCCTCAGGATCGCGGCGGCGCTGAACGGCGGCGTGCCCGAAGTCTATGTTGCCGGCGGCCGTGTACGGGCCGACGAGATGTCGACCGGCGGGCCCGCGGCCATCGCCCAGTTCGAGGCGCTGTGGTTCGATGTCGCCGTGATCGGCGTCTCCGGCATCACGGCGGACGGCCTCTTCGACTATTCCTTCGATGATACCGATATGAAGCGCGCCTATCTGAGACGCTCAGGCACCAAGATCGTGCTCTGCGATTCCGCCAAATTCCTGCGCATGTCGCTGGTGCGGATAGCGCCACTGTCGGACATCGACATCCTCATCACCGATGCCGAGCCGCCGGCCAAGATCGCCGCAGCGCTCGCCGCGGCCAAGGTCGACCTGCGCATCGCGCCGCCGCTGACGCGCGACTGAGGCGCAACATTTTCACTTTATCCCCAAGGAGACGACTCGATGGTATTTGAATTTTTCGGCGACAAGAAGAAGGCTGTCATCTCGATGGCACATATCGGTGCCCTGCCGGGAACGCCCCTCTATGATGCCGATGGCGGCCTCGACAAGCTGATCGATGGCGTGCTCTCCGACATCCGCAAGCTGCAGAGCGGCGGCGTCGATGCCATCATGTTCGGCAACGAGAACGACCGCCCCTATGTCTTCAAGGCGCCGCCCGAAGGCATTGCCGCCATGACCGCGATCGTCCAGGCGGTGAAACCCGAGCTGAAGGTGCCGTTTGGCGTCAATTATCTCTGGGACCCGACTGCCAGCGTCGCGATCGGGGCGGCCACCGGAGCCCGTTTCGTGCGCGAGATCTTCACCGGCCTGTTTGCTTCCGACATGGGCCTGTGGGAGCCCGATTGCGCCGCCGCCTCGCGCCTGCGGCACAATCTTGGCCGCGACGACATGAAGCTTCTCTTCAACATCAATGCAGAGTTCGCACACTCGCTCGACCAGCGTCCTATTGAATTGCGCGCCAAGAGCGCGGTGTTCTCGTCGATGGCCGACGCCATCCTCGTTTCCGGTCCGATCACTGGCCAGCCGGCCGACCAGTCCCACCTGCGCAGCGTCTGCGAGACGATCAAGGACGTGCCGGTCTTCGCCAACACCGGCGTGAACATCGACAATGTCCGCGATGTCCTTTCGCTGGCGAGCGGGGTCGTGATCGGGACCCATTTCAAGATCGATGGCAATACCTGGAACGCCGTCGACGGCGATCGGGTCAAGCGCTTCATGGACGTTGTCGCCACTTTGCGCTGAGAACGGCTTCCACGGCGATGCCGGCCATCGCGCCGGCTCGCGGTGATCATATCGATCGTTGCGGGCCGGCGTCCGGAATGATCGACTGGTATCGAGCAGCGGGACACGACGAGGCAGACAGGTTCGCCCGCCTGCCCTTCCCGGCATTTCAATGGATTCGACATGGCGTTCGTTCTCGGTCTCGATATAGGCACCACCTCGACGATCGGCATTCTGATCCGGCTTCCCGATCAGGTGCTGGGCCTCGCCTCGCGCCCCGTCACGCTGCATTCCGAGCATGCGGGCTGGGCCGAGGAAGATCCCGCGCAATGGTGGACCAATGTCCGCGACATCGTGCAGGAGCTGCTGAGGACCAGCGGCATCAAGGCCGAAGAGATCGTGGCGATCGGCACCACCGGCATGCTGCCGGCGGTCGTTCTTCTGGACGACCAGGGCGAGGTGCTGCGACTGAGCATCCAGCAGAGCGACGGCCGCTGTGGCGCCGAAGTTGCCGAACTGCGGACCGAATGCGATGAGGCGGCTTTCATCGCCAAGGCCGGCAACGGCATCAACCAACAGCTGGTCACCGCAAAGCTGCGCTGGATAGAGCGTCACGAGCCGGAGGTGTTCAGCCGCATCGCCACCGTTTTCGGCTCCTATGACTATATCAACTGGCGCCTCACCGGCGAACGTGCGGTTGAGCAGAACTGGGCGCTGGAGGCCGGCTTCGTCGATGTTTCGACGCACCGGATCGACGACGACCTGGTGGCGCTCGCCCACATACCGCGCTCGGCCGTGCCACGAAAGATCGCCTCGCATGAGATCCTCGGTTCCGTCTCGGCGAAGACCGCGGATGAGACCGGCCTGATGGCGGGAACACCTGTCGTCGGTGGTGCGGCCGACATGATCGCTTCCGCGCTCGGCGCCGGAGTTGCCACAGCAGGCGATGTCCTCCTGAAATTCGGCGGCTCGGTCGATATCCTGATCGCCACCGATCAGATCAAGCCAGATCCCCGCATGTATCTCGATTACCATCTGGTGCCGGGCCTGTTCATGCCCAATGGCTGCATGTCGACCGGCGGCTCGGGCCTCAACTGGTTCGTACGCAATTTCGCCGGCGGCGAGATGGCCGCGGCACAGGCCGATGGTATTTCGGTACACCAGCGGCTCGATGCGCTGGCGGCAGAGCGTCCCGCCGGTGCCGACGGCCTCACCGTCCTGCCCTACTTCCTCGGCGAGAAGACGCCGATCCATGATCCAGCGGCTCGTGGCGTGATCGATGGGCTGACGCTGTCGCACGATATCGGCCATGTCTGGCGCGCTTTGCTCGAGGCCTATGCCTTCGCCATCGCGCATCATATCGAGGTGCTCAACGACATGGGCCACCGGACCGAGCGCTATCTCGCCTCCGACGGCGGCTCAAGCAGCAAGGTCTGGATGCAGATTGTCGCGGATGTCCTGCAAAAGCCGGTCCAACGCCTGACCGGGCACCCCGGCTCTTGTATCGGCGCTGCCTGGACGGCGGCGATCGGCGTCGGCCTGACCGACGACTGGTCGGGCGTTTCCGGTTTCGTCAGCTTCGCCGACCGGCTCGATCCCGACCCGCGCAAAGCTGATATCTACCGCGACGGCTATCGCCGCTATCGCGATCTTTATGCGCGCCTGTCGGCTCCTGGCGCGACCAGAGCGGGATCGTCATCGTGATGTATCGCGCCGTCGCCTGGGACATCGACGGAACGCTGATCGACAGCGAGCCGTTGCATCATCAATCCCTCCTCGCCGGCTGCCGCAACTGGAACGTCGATCTTGACGACCTGCCCGACCAAGCCTTTCGCGGCATCCATATGGGTGACGTCTGGACAACGCTGCGTGCGCGTCTCCCGGTCGGGCTCGACCAGGCGGAGTGGCTCGCCGCTATCAATGCCCACTACGTCGCGAACCGGGCGAACGCCGTCCCGATCCCCGAGGCGGTCGAGACGATTCGGACCCTGGCTGACCGCGGCGTCCCGCAGGTCTGCGTCTCGAATTCCGGCCGGCAAGTCGTCAATGCCAATCTCGATGCGCTCGGCGTGCTCGACCATATGAGTCTCACAATCAGCCTCGACGACGTGTCGGCCGGCAAGCCCGACCCCACGCCCTATCGCGAGGCCTGCCGGCAGCTCGCCGTAGCTCCAGGGTCGGTGGTGGCCGTGGAAGACAGCCGCACCGGTACCAGGGCCGCACGGGCCGCTGGTCTGTTCGTGGTTGGCTATCTCCCCAGCGGCGTCCTGCTCGACGACGTCGATCTCAGTACCAACCGTCTGTCGTCGATCCTGGACCTGTTTCCCGGCTGAGGGTTTGCGCGTCGTTCCAAGTGTGCGCTTGACCATGCATGCAGGTTCGTAGCGTGATGGCAGCTGATCGATTCACATCGATCCGGTAGGAATCCTCTTGCGCCTCGGCGTCGTGAAACCGCAAACGACACCACACCCAGGATTGGACGCTTGATGAACGACCTCCCCCAAACGCTTGCACCGGACACGCTCGGGCCAACCCTGACGATTGGAGAAATCCTGGTGGAGATCGTCGCGAGGCAGACGGGCACCGGTTTCCGGGAACCGATCGACTTCATTGGCCCCTTTCCGAGCGGCGCGCCCGCCATCTTCATCGATCAATGCGCGCGTATGGGCGGAGCGGCGGCAATGGTGGGCGTGGTCGGCGACGACGATTTCGGCGTGGTCAACATGGAGCGCCTGAAGCGAGACGGCGTAGACATCTCCGCCATCGCAGTTTCCTCGGATTATCCGACGGGCAGCGCCTTTGTTCGCTACCGCACGGACGGAAGTCGCGATTTCGTCTACAACATCGCCAAATCCGCCGCCGCCCGACTGGAATGGAGCCCGCAGGTCGAGGCGCTGATCGCGCGTTGCGGGCATATCCATGTCATGGGAACGGTGTTCGCAAGTCCCGCAGCCTGGGCGATCACCGAACGCGCGATCCCGCTGATCAAGGCACGCGGCGGCACGATGTCGCTCGATCCGAACCTGCGCAAGGAATTGCTGGCGCACGGCCAGACCGAGGAGAAATTCGCCGGTCTGGTGGACGAAGCGGACCTGCTGCTGCCGTCGGGCAATGAATTGTTCCTGGCCGCCGGCACGGACGGGGAGGAACGCGCGATTGAGGCGCTGTTCAGACGAGGGGTCAAGGAGATCGCCGTGAAGCGCGGCGAACATGGCGCGTCAGCCCGTCAAAGCACCGGAGCCCGCGCCGATTGCCCCGGCCTCATCGTCGAGGAAACGGACCCCACCGGCGCCGGCGACTGTTTCGGGGGAGCCTATGTCGCATGCCGGCGGCTGGGGATGGCGCTGCAGACGGCGCTCGAATTCGCCAACGCGGCAGGGGCGCGCAACGTCACACGCCTCGGTCCCATGGAGGGAGCCGGCACGCCGGCCGAGCTGGAAGATTTCATGGCAAGAACGGCGAGAAGAAATTGATGCGTGTGGCGATCGACGATTTGCCGGACCTGCACAGGGACGGGAAGAAAATCGGGGTGACCTCGGTGTGCTCGGCGCACCCGCTGGTGCTGAAAGCCGCACTGCGCCACGGGCGGGAAACCGGCACCACCGTCCTAATCGAGGCGACGTGTAATCAGGTCAATCATCTGGGTGGTTATACGGGCATGACGCCGGCCGATTTCGCGGCGATGGTGGAAGCGCTCGCGGCAGCCGAGCAGTGCCCGCAAGAGCTGATCGTGCTTGGCGGGGATCATCTCGGCCCCAATCCCTGGAGAGACCGGCCCGCCGAGGAGGCGATGGCGCAGGCCGGGACGATGATCGATGCCTATGTCCGCGCCGGCTTCCGCAAGATCCACCTCGATGCCTCGATGGGCTGCGCGGGTGAACCGGCGGCGCTCGACGACCACACGGTGGCCGGGCGCGCGGCCAGGCTGGCGGGCGTCGCGGAGCAGGCGGCAGCGCAGAGCGGCGGGGCCAACCCGGTCTACATCATCGGCACGGAAGTGCCGCCGCCCGGCGGCGCCGATCACGCTTTGGATGCGATCACCCCGACCAGTCCGGAGGCGGCTCGCCAGACACATGCCATTCACGCCCAGGCATTCCAAACCGCCGGGCTTGAAAGCGCATTTTCCCGCGTCATCGGGCTTGTCGTGCAGCCGGGCGTGGAGTTCGGCAACCAGAATGTGATTTTCTACGATCGGACCAAGGCCAGCGACCTGGCGGCAACTCTGAGCACATTGCCGTCGCTCATTTTCGAAGCTCATTCGACGGACTATCAGGGCGAGAGGCCGCTGCGTGAACTCGTCGAGGACGGCTTCGCCATCCTCAAGGTCGGCCCCGAGCTGACCTTCAAACTGCGCGAGGCGCTGTACGCGCTCGACCTGATCGCTTCCGACCTGGTGCCTGGCTATGGCGAGCGGCCACTTTACCACGCCATGGAAGAGCAGATGCAAGCCACCCCCAAGAATTGGGCAAGCCACTATCATGGAAGCGATGCCGACAAGCGGACGCTGCGCCACTACTCCTATTCCGATCGCATCCGATATTATTGGGCGATCCCGCAAGCCCGTGCCGCCTGCAACCGTCTCTTCGATACGTTGAACGGCCGCAAGGTGCCGGTGACGCTGTTTCTCCAGCACCTGCCTTCTGCAGTCACATGGGCTGACCGCGCCTGCGACGTCGAGGAGATCGCGATCGGTCACGTCCGGCGGAGCATCGAGGCCTACGCCGGGGCATGCGGCACCTGAACCCTTCGCCGGTTGTTCAAGGCCAGAGCGGATGGGCTGGCGGGCGGCAGGAACGCTTACAGCGATGGCCCCAATCGGATCGGACTGCCGTCGCTGAAACGGGATTGACGGAACCTGTAGAGATTGTGCCCGGTCTCGTTGCCTTGGACGAGGTCGGACAGCACACGGCCAATGCCGGGTCCGATGCCGAAGCCGTGACCACTCATCCCGGTCGCTATGACGAGACCTGGGATCGCAGCGGCGCGATCGACGATGGGCACGACATCAGGCATCGCATCGATCATGCCCGCCCAGCTCGCCTTGATCGGCACAGTCGTGAACTGAGGGAAAAGCTCCCTGAACCCGCGGTCGATGGCGCGAAGCGCCGACGTCTCGGGAGCGGGATTGAGGACCCGCATCCGTTCGAAAGGGCTTTCTTCATCCGCGTTCCATCTGCGCGGCGTCGACCAGCCATCCGGGTATCCTCGCGGCGCGGCCGGCAGGTAGCGCGTGCCGAAGGGATTGGCCATCAGGGCGCTGAAATATTTGCCCGCATGGCGAAATGCGTCCGGCCCTATGTAGAGTTGGCTACTGCCTCCCGATGCGAGCGTATACCCGCCATCCTGCCTGCGCCGGAAAGCGATGCATTCATCCGCGGCGGCACCGGTGTGGATTTCCGGCATCGGTGCTGTCGCGGCGACGGTCGCCCTGACGCTGAGCTGCGGAATCGAGATGCCGTGGGCGCGCAGAAAGAGCGACGTCCACGCGCCGCTGGCGACGACGACGCTCGAGGTCGCGATGTGCCCTTTCTCGGTCCAGACGCCACTGATGCGTCCCGCGGAGATGTCGAGCATACGTGCCGCGCAATTCTCGATGATCGTCACACCTTCGCGGGCCGCCAGGCGAGCAAGCGCGGGCACCGCGACCCAAGGTTCCGCCCGCATGTCCGATGGTGTGATCATTGCCCCTTTGAACGGTCGCGACATGGCAGGGATCAGGCTTGCCAACTCACCTTGGTCGAGGAGACGCGTGTCGACGCCATGAGCCTGGGCAATCTCGAGAAACTTCGCGAAACCGGCCATCTCCTTGTCTGTCCGCGCAAGATAGGTAACGCCCGTCTGCTTCAGTCCTATGTCCTCGCCACATTCCTGCGCCAGTTGCCGCCAGAGGCGCTGCGCTTCGATGACGATCGGCAGTTCGTCGGCATCGCGGCCCTGCTGCCGGATCCAGCCCCAATTGCGCGAGGATTGCTCGGCGGCGATGCGGCCCTTTTCCAGCAGCGTCACCGAGACGTTCCGTCGCGCCAGGAACAGTGCCGTGCTCACGCCAATGACCCCGCCGCCGATGATCACGACGTCCGAAGTCTTCGGCAGGGGATGCTGGAACTGGATCGAGGTGGCTTCGGTGAAGGGGAAGATTGTCAAAGAGCACCGTCCTTCTTGGTATGCTGCGGCGACATCCGGTCCACGCTGGCAGCGATATCTGGGCAGCGATATCTGGCCGCCGTGAAATGTCGATACCACGCGAGGAGATTGATCGTCAGCTAGTGCTTCAAGGCCGCCTGTCGCGACGCGGGCGGCAAAGGTCGAAACGGCATCGTAAAAGCGAACGGACCTGACGCGCCCTACGGTAGACGATTTCGTCTATCTGGAAATACCAAGTGAGCGAGAAGATCGTCGCTCCCGAACCCGCCTGACTTGGAGACGATGACAGCGCCATTCCATGTGGCCGACACCATCCTGCTGACCGCCACGCCGGGCTCGTAGAGTCCCTCGCACAAGAAATGGCTGGCTCCGCAGATGCCTGCCAGCAGCCGCAGCGTCGACCCGCCTGTCACCAAGACAGAACGCGGCGTCGGCAGCCTGGCCACAAGCTGGATGAGCGATCGCTCGATGGCAAGGCGCGCCTGGGATTCCGAAGCAGCGTGGGAGGGCGCGAGCAAAACAAACGGTGGTTCGAGAGACATGGGACTAGAGCCGTCCATCACGACGGTCTTCAGCCCGCTGACCGCCGCGACCTGGCGCAAAGCAACCGGATGGTTCGTGCCGCAGATGGCGAGATCGAGTGCCTGTGGCCGAAGGTGGGCCGTCCGACTTCCAGCGAGCATGGAGGCCAATCCACCTGAGCCGACATAAAGATCCTCGCTATCCACTCCAAAGGCTGCAATCGCCGCGGCAAGCTCGGCATCGCTTGACGCATCGGCGACAAAAAATCCCTCGCTTGCGCAGGCCTCGCCGATCATGGCAGCCGGAACCCCGTGGCCCAATAATGCATCGACAAGTGCCGGGCCGACGGGTGTTATCCCATCCTGCGATACTACGTGCTGCCGGCCGTTGACTGTTGCCCGGCCCAACGCCGGAAAAGCAGGGGCGAAAAGGGCACGCCTAAACCGTCCGGCGCGAAAGGCCGCAACCGACTCTGCGACAGGGTGTCCACGCATGACGCTATCGATTTTCTTGAACGACAGCGACCGTGCGCCGGCTTTGCGATCGGCAAAAACGCCTGTGACACGATCGTATGCCGCTCGTTCCCCTAAGTCCCGGCTGTCGAGATCAATGGCGTTGCAGCCGGAGAGGCCCGGCGGCACGTCGAGCCAGACCTTCACCGGTTTTTCTGAACTCGCGAAATAGCCGGCCGTGTCGAGCGCACCGGTGATGTCGTCCGCGACGATCAGGACATCCGGCTTGCCAAGCTCGCGCCCGTCGGGGCTACGGTTCACGCAGCGTTCTCCGTGGTCAGCGACAAGGCGTAGTCGATCGCCTCTATGAGGCTGCTTTCGCGGGCGATCCCGCGGCCGGCGATGTCGAAAGCGGTCCCGTGGTCGACGGAGGTCCGCGCGATCGGCAGGCCGAGCGTGATGTTGACGCCGCTCAGGCCAAGCCATTCACCGGTCTGCGGGTCGATCTGGAAGCCAAGCAGCTTCACCGGAATATGGCCTTGATCGTGGTACATGGCCACGACCGCGTCATAGGCGCCGCCGCGCATTTTCACGAAGACGGTATCGCCCGGAACGGGACCATGGACGTCGTGGCCGCGCGCCCTGTAGTCGGCGACAATCGGCTGGGTAATGCGGATGTCGTGGGTCCCGAAAATACCGCCCTCCCCGGCGTGCGGATTGAGCGCGGCAATCGCAACGCGAGGCGCCGTGATCCCCAGATGATTCAGGGCTTCGATCGTCAGGTCGAGAACCCGCCGCATGCGCGGCTCCGTCGCCCTCTTCGGCACATCTTCCAGCGGAATGTGGGTCGTGACGTGGCTGACGCGAAAAGAACCGTGCGCGAGCATCATCGCGCTGTCTCGCGCCCCGGTAAGCGCCGCCAGCAGCTCGGTATGACCCGGGAACCGATAACCGGCAAGATGCAGCGATTCCTTGTTGAGCGGCGCGGTGACGATGGCCGAAGCCTCGCCGGCCATCGTACGCCGCACACCCTCGGCCACGGCCTCATAGGCCTGCCTGCCGCCTTCCGCCGACACCTGTCCGATCTCAACGGCGGAACCCTCGATCGGCCAGATGCCGAGAGGTTCATCCGCATTCGCGACGGCGGGCAATGGTAAGGCCAGCGACCGGGCTGTCCCGCCCAGCGCCGCAAGTGACCCGATCAGGCGGAGCCGAACCGTGCCAGTCTCAAGGACCGCCGCGAAATGATGGGCGGCCTTGAGCGCGATCTCGGGTCCAACGCCGGCCGGATCGCCGATGGTGATGGCTATGGTTGCGGTCATTCAGCTCTCCATAAGCGCTGTGCGGACGTTCAGGACAAAAATCATACCAGGGGCCGCCCGCCGTCGACCGGAATGACAACTCCTGTCGCGAAGCGAAGATGGGTCGCGACTGCCAGAACCGCCTCGGCAACATCGTCGGGCGTGCCCAATCGCCCGAGCGGCGTCCGGTTCGCCTGTTCATCTCGCCAGGACTCGTCGCGGCCCTTGATGAAATCGGTGTCGACGACGCCCGGTGACACCGACACGACCCTGATTTTCGGAGCCAGGGCGCGCGCCAGCGACTTGGTTAGGTTGTCGACAGCGGCCTTGGAGGCGCAGTAGGCGATGTTGCTGCCCATGGCGGTTACGCCAGCAATCGAAGAGATATTGACAACGACGCCGCTGGCGGCGCGGTCGAGCAGCGGCCGCATTGCCCGCGTCGCGGCGATGACGCCACGCACGTTGACGCTGAAGATGCTGTCGATCAACGCGTCGTCCAGACCATCGAGGTCCGGATGCGATACGAAACGGGTTATGCCGGCGCAATTGACCAGGATATCGAGCCGGCCGAACCTTTCCTCGATCTGGCCGGCCAATCGCGCGAGGCAGTCGCTGTCGGTGACGCTCGCCTCGGCGACGAGATGATCGCGGGGCGTTAGCGACGAGACCAGCGCTTCGGCCGCCTGGCGTGAACTGTTGTAGCCGACGACGACCGACGCCCCTTCCTGCGCGAGCCTCGATACGATCTGCGCGCCGATACCACCGGTCGCTCCGGTCACCAGGGCAACCTTGTCTTGCAGCATTGCCGCCATGGCCCTCTCCGTGTCAGACGCTGGTACGTTGCTTATAAGCGACGAGCGCCATGAGATTGCGGTCGCGCCAGGTGCTGCGTTCACCGAGGCGGGATGCCGACAGTTTCTCGCGGCGTTCGGCTTCGGCCTTGCCGATCAGCGCTTCGGACCAAGGTGCCGGATCGCGCCTTGCCAGTGCGATCGCGTGGTAGAGCGGCCCCAGACGCCGCGCATAGTCGGCAATCCCGCCAGGCGCGTTGAGGTCGATCGTCTCGAACGGTCCCATGAAGGACCAGCGGTAGCCGAGCCCGTGCGACACCGTCAGATCGATGTCGGCGGCACTTGCGACACCTTCCTCAAGCAATGCCCAGGCTTCGTTGAGCAGCGCACCCTGGAGCCTGTTCAGGACAAAGCCCTCCACCTCCTTGCGCACGACGATGGCCGCCTGGCCCACGGCTTCCATTTGTTCCCGTAGCCAAGGAACGATGTTTGCGTCCGTCCATGGCGCCGGAACCAGTTCGACCAACGGGATCAGATGTGGAGGATTCACCGGATGCACCACGAGGAAGCGTGCGCGTTTTACACATTGTTCCGTAAACGCCGAGGCAGGAATACCTGAGCTGGAGCTGCCTACGACGGCATCGGGCCGCATGGCCCGATCGATCTCGAGGCAGACCGCCTGCTTGACATCGCGCCGTTCGAGCACCGACTCCTGGATATAGTCGGCATCGGTAACCGCACTCTCGAGCGTGTCGACCACCCTTAACCGCCGCATGACAGGATCGATCGCATCGATCAGCCCGGCTTCGTGCATGTCGGCAAGACTGGCGCGGATCCTGTCAATCACCGCCACGCGGATGTCGTCGCTGCCGTCATAGATGGTCACGTCATGACCAGCACGAGCGAAGACGATCGCCCAGCCGCGGCCGACGAGCCCTGCCCCGACAATGGCCACCTTGCGGATTTGCTCCATTACTGCACCCACGATTTCTCGCCGTCCGCGAGGCAGATTTCAGTGATGCGCAGGCCATCCTTGGTGATGCGCGAGGGGAAACGGTCCTTCAGCCGCTCTTCGTGGATGGGAATGACGCGCCGTGCCGCGTAATTCACCTGCTTCATCATCTCCTCGGTCGCCAACACGAGATTGGTCTGGCTGCCGACCGCAAGGCCCACCGGGACGTAGAGCGTCTCGACATCGACGGCAGCTCCCGAGCCCTCGATATTGTCGAAGACATAGACGAGATCGCCTGCCAGCACCCAGGTATCTTCGTTGCCGTTGCGTACGGTGACCCACATCGAACCGTAGGTGTGGCTATCGAAGGCGGGATTGAGATCGACATTCGGCAGCACGTCCTGCTTTGCGCCATCGATCGTCACCAGCCGCTTCTGGCGGGCCAGGTCGACACCGCGTACGATATCGCCAGGGTCGACGGCGACGTTCATCCAGCGCATGCGGTCCGGCAGCGACATCGCCCAGACCCATTTCGCGATTTCGCGCTCCTGGATGTAGAAGGTCGCCTTCGGGAAGTCCTCGACATTGCCGAAATGATCGAAGTGGGCGTGGGTGACGAAGACCGTGTCGACGTCCTGCGGCGACAGGCCGATCTCGCTGAGGACGGCCTCGGGTGAGTGCCAGTTCTCGACGCCGAACTTGTCGCCGAGATGCTTGCCGTAGTCCTTGTTGTTGTAGCCGACATCGACCATGGCGACGTGGCCGTTGCCCTTGATCAGCGCATAGCAGTAGGGAAGCTTGACGTGACCCTGATTGTGGGCGCCGTAGAGCACGCCGCTCTTGTGGTAGTTGGTGACGTAGCTGTACTCAAGCACCCAGATCGAATATTGACCCATCGTTTCCTCCCTGTTTTCGCCAGCGCTGTGCACAACTGCAGCAGGCATGATTGAAATCGATCGGCGTCATCCCGGCGCGCGGCTCCGACGCCGCCTGCAGCCAGGCATAGGCGTGCTTGATCCTCTCCGCTGCCCGGTCGAGATGCTGCTGCCAGTCGCGCCGCAGCCGGGCCAGGCCGAATTCGTCAAGCACTTCGCCGAGCGTCGCGTGCGCGGTCTCCAGGCGCACGCAATGGGCCTCCAGACCGCGCGGCGTCTGCAAGGCGCCCAGGCGCTGCTTGACCTCGGCCCATTGTTCACAGGCCGCCGGGATATCCGGCAGGTCGAGCACATCGCGGCGACCGCCAGCTTCGGCCAAAACCAGCAAGCCCGCGACCTGCCCGATCAGCCGGCGCAGGCCGTCATAGATGGGACGGGTGGCGACCACGTAGCGGACGACGGCCTCGTCGGTCGCCCCGTCCTTGTCGATGGCTGGTTGGAATTGCCCGCTTTCAGCGTCCGACGGCTGCGGCGCTGCAACCAGCTCGCAGTCGTAGCGGTGAATGTTGACCGCGCGTTCGAAGAAGCGCTTTGCGGATAGATCAGTCATGATGCCTCCTGCGCGTCGTCGCGCGCTCGATCACGGCGCCTGGCGCAATCATCTGCACGACCGGCTCCCGGCCAGCATTCGTGCCTAGTTCCTTGGCCAGCGAAATCGTCGCCTCCAACATCTTTTCGATGGGCTGCTTGACGGTCGTCAGCCCGTGCGAAGGCCAATGCGCCATTTCGATATCGTCGAAGCCGACGATCGAGAGGTCGTCCGGCACGTTGAGGCCGAGTTCCCGAACGCCGTCGAGAAAGCCTATGGCGAGAATGTCGTTGGCGCAGAACACGCCGTCGGGCATCTCTTCGAGATCACGTAGCTTGCGGGCGGCCTCGTAGCCGGCGTGGTAGCTGAACTGCCCCGCATCGATGACGGCAGGCGCTGCAAGGCCGCGCTCGACCGCGCGTTCGCTGAAGCCGCGGTGACGGGCAACATTGGTCGAGGCATCCGCCAGCGCGGCGATGTAGGCCAGGCGCCGGTGGCCAGTATCGGCCAGATAGTCGGCAATGCTGCGGCCGCCCAGGATGTTGTCGCAGGAGATGCCGAAAGCGTGGTCGTCGGCCGACAGCCGGTTGAAGAAGATCACCGGCGTGCCGGCGTTGCGGCACTCCTGCGCAGCTTCCGACGACAATGTTGCCGCGAGGATGATGGCGAGGTCGGGCTGGTAGTTGAGAAGAAGGCGCAGCGCCTGGTCGACCTCGCCCGACTGGTCGGCCGCGACCAGCATCACGTTCATGTCGATGGCGCGCAGCTCGGTGGTGAGCCGGGTGAGGACTTCCGGGTAGAACGGATTCTTGATGTCGGCGACGACCACGCCGACAATGCGCGTCTTCTTGGTGATGAGACTGCGCGCGAAGGGGTTTGGCGAATAGCCAATCTCCCTCGCGCGGTTCAACACCACGTCGCGCGTGCCCTTGGCGATCACCGCATCGGCGTGAAAAGCCCTGGAGACGGTCGAAACAGACATGCCGAGGTCGCGCGCCAGATCCTTCACGGTCAGGCGGGGTTTGCTGTTCTTGTTGCGGGCGATGACCGACATGAAAACTCCGTTGCGCTGCCTTAGGCCTCGTTGCGACCTCCGTAGCGGCGGACCCGGATGTTGGCCTGCTCGGCATGTCCGTAGAAACCCTCCAGGGCACACAGGCGCGAACAGTACTCGCCGATCATGGCGCTCGCTTCGTCGGTCAGGACGCGCTGATAGGTGCAGGTCTTGATGAACTTGCCAACCCACAAACCGCCAGTGTAGCGGGCCGCCTTCTTGGTCGGCAGCGTATGGTTGGTGCCGATGACCTTGTCGCCATAGGCGACATTCGTGCGCGGCCCCAAAAACAGCGCACCGTAGTTGCGCATGTTGCCGAGGAAGTAGTCGGGATCGCGCGTCATCACCTGCACGTGCTCGGAGGCGATACGGTCGGCTTCCACAACCATTTCCTCGTAGGAATCGCATACGATCACCTCGCCGTAGTCAGCCCACGCCTTGGCGGCGATCTCGGCCGTCGGCAGGATTTTCAGCTGCCGCTCGATCTCCGCCATGGTGTCGCGCGCCAGCTTCGGCGAATTGGTCAGAAGCACCGCCGGGCTTGTCGGGCCATGTTCGGCCTGGCCGAGCAGGTCGGTCGCGCAGATCTCGCCGTCGACGCTGTCGTCGGCGATCAACAGCGTTTCGGTCGGACCGGCGAACAGATCGATCCCGATGCGCCCGTAGAGCTGGCGCTTGGCCTCGGCGACGAAGGCGTTGCCCGGACCGACAAGCATGTCGACGCGCCCGATGGTCTCGGTTCCGAGCGCCATGGCGCCAACGGCCTGGATGCCGCCCAAAACGTAGATCTCGTCGGCGCCACCCATGTGCATGGCGGCGACGATGGCCGGATGCGGCCCGCCTTGGAACGGCGGCGCGCAGGCGATGATCTTCTTCACGCCGGCGACCCTTGCCGTCACCACGCTCATGTGCGCGGAGGCGACCATCGGATATTTGCCGCCCGGCACGTAGCAGCCGACCGTGTCGACGGGAATGTTCTTGTGGCCAAGGACGACACCCGGCAGCGTTTCCACCTCGAGATCCTGCAGGCAGGCGCGCTGCTTCTCGGCGAAATTGCGGACCTGCGCCTGGGCGAAGCGGATGTCCTCAAGATCCCTTGCCGAGACTTTGGAGATGGCCTGTTCAATATCGCTGTCGGTCAGCCGGAAGCTCTGCGGCGACCACTTATCGAAACGCTCCGACAGTTCCCGGACGGCGGCGTCGCCCCGCTTCTCGATATCGGCGAGGATCGTCTCGACGGTCGTTCGGACAACCGCGTCGCCCTGGGCGACAGCCTCGGGATCTCTGCCCCGCTTCAGAAAGGTCGGCATGTTTTCATCCTTGTCTTGGGTGGGATGGACGGCAGGGTGCCGTCCATCTATCGCATTGCTGGTCGTCAGGGCTTCACCGTCGCCTCGATCTTGGTGAGCTTGTATTCGTCGGCCGGGGCCTTGCACGACGAGCAGTTGATGCCGGGCGCGTCGGGCGCCTGCTTCACATCCGCCGGCAGCGGCTGGATGGTCGCTCCGGGCGTCGGCTTGCCCTCGAGCGCCGACTGTAGCGACAGTTCCGGCAGAAGCTCGGGATTGAAGACCTCGGTGACGAAGGATGAGGGCACCTTGTCGGACGGGAACACGTTGCAGCCGTCGGCGAAGGTGTCGCCCTTGCAAGGCTTGACCTGATCAGCCGGCACCCACGGCAGCGGGTACTCGATGTTCATCGGCTTCAGGTCGCGCTTCTTGGTCAGGATCTCCATCATCAGCTTGAAGGCGTAGCCGGAGGTGGCGGGCGGCGAGCCGGCCGAGACGCCTTTGAGACCCATGCCCTGCATCTTCGGATCGGCAAGGCCGAGGCGAAAGCCGTCGGAGTTCTCGCCGGTCATCGGCACGAGCTTGTTGCCCTTGTCGAGCTGGGCTTGGATCGCACCGTATTCGCCGGCCTGGGCCCAGATGCCGTCGACGTCCGGATGCGCGGCGAGCGCCTTGGCCGTCTCCTGCTGCGTGGTGCGGTCATCCCAGTAGGAATAGTATTCCGCGACCACCTTGATGCCGGGATACTGGTTGAAGATGTGCATCGCGCCGTCGGTGTGGCGCTTATCGACCGAGTTGCCCGGAACGCCACGGCTCAGGAAGATGTTGCCCTTGCCGCCGAGGATGTTGACCAGCGCCTGGGCGCTGTTCTCGCCGAAACCAGCCGTGATGTAGCTGACATTGTAGGCGCAGGGTTCGGTCACCGTCGCGTCATACATGAAGAAGAGCACGCCCTTCTGGCAGCCGCGATGGATGGTGCGGTTCAGCGCCGTCGACGAGATCGGGAAGCTGATGATGCCGTCGGCGCCATCCTGGATCATGCTCTCATAGGCCGAGATCTGCGCCTGCGGATCGGTGCCGGAGATGACCTCCTTCAGCTCCACGGTCTTATCGTAAGGCGGCGTCTGCGCCAGCGCCTTGACGATGTTCGCGGCCTCCGACTGCCAGGAATTGCCGCTGTAGCTCAGCGACAGATAGACCTTGAGCTTCTTGTCCTGCGCGTCGGCATGGTCGACGACCGTCGCAACGCCCGCAGTTGTGGCAAGCGTCAGCGACGCGGCCAGTCCCAGTCTTCTTAACAGCTTCATTTCCATCAACCTCCCTTTGGAATTTGGCCCTTTCAGGTGCCGGACCAGAGCTTGTGAGAACGTTCTCACAATTGGACAAAAAGCATCACACGCAGGCGCATGGTCATTTCCTTCGCGTCAGCATCCGATTTCCGATGTGGGTCAGGAACTCACCCCGCAGCACCAGCAGCGCCCCGACGATGATCGCGCCCTCGATGATGGTGCGCCATCCCTCGCTGAGCCCGATGGCCGAGATCATCATGCCGAGCGTGGTCAGAAGGATTGCGCCGCCGACCGTGCCGATGAAGGTTCCGCTGCCACCGAGGATCGAGGAGCCGCCGATCACGACGGCGGCTATCGAGGGCAGCATGTAGCTGTCGCCCATCCTGAGCGTCGCGCCGTTAGAGTAGCCGACCAGCATCATGCCGACGAAGCCGGCGCAAACGGCGCTGATCGCATAGGGCACGAGTTCGAGCCGGTTGACGTTGACGCCGGCGATGAGCGCGGCGTTCCTGTTGGTGCCGAGCGCGCGAAGCCGACGTCCTAGCGCGGTGAAGTTCTGCAGCAGCCAGCCGAGCAGGATGAAGGCGAGGGTGAAGTAGATGACCACCGGCACGCCGAGAAACCACGCCTTCATCAGCCATAACAGGGCCGATGGCGAACCGCCGCGCGGCGTGCCGCTAGTATAGCCGAGCGCCGCGGAGGCGATGACGATCGACGTCGCCATCGTCATGATGAAAGGCGGCACCTTTAGCCAGACGATACCGACGCCGCTCACCGCGCCGACCAGGGCACAGATGAGCAGGATGGCCGGCAGCATGTACCAGATGCCGGCGTCGTTCGTGCCGATCCAGTTCGTCGTCAAAACGCCGCCGAGCGTGATGAGGGCGGGTATCGACAGATCCAGTCCGCCGATCAGGATGACAAGCCCCTGCCCGAAGGAAAGGATGATCAGGAAGGATGCAAGGATCAGCACTGTGAGAACCTGGCTCCAGGAGCCGAGCGCCGGACTGATGAAGCGCGAGCACAACACGAGCACGATGCTCAGTCCGAACACGACAAGTGTGTTCACCGTTTCGCGGTCCAGCTTCTGCCTGCCGCGCTGGTCGGAAGAGGCGTCGAAAGGCATCGCCATGTCCTTATGCGCGTTCACCGGGCGTCGTCCTTCTTGAGCAGGCGCGCCACCGCGTTGCCGAAGACGATCGCGAGCACCAGCACGAAGCCCTGGAAGATGCCGGTGTAGAAAGACGACACACCGCCCGAGAACAGCACTTTCTGCAAAAGCATGAGCGTGCCGGCGCCGAGGATCGAGCCGATAAGGCTGCCGCGGCCACCGCTGAGCGGTGTGCCGCCAAGCGCCACGGCGGCAAAGGTGAGCATCAGGAATGGAGTGCCCGCCGTCGGATTGCCGGTCGCGGTCTGGGCGCTCAGCATGAAGCCGGCGACGCCATAAAGGATGCCAGCGCCGACGAAGGCAGTGATGCGCACGCCCGATACGGCCACGCCGGAGTAACGGGCCGACTGCTCGTCGGCGCCGATCGCATAAAGGCCGATGCCGGTGTTCGTTCGCCGGAAGGCCAGCCACAGCACGGCGGCGGCAACCAGGAACAGACCGGCAATCGGAACGACACCGAAGAGCGTGTCGGTCAAGGTGTAGGTGACAAAGTCGGAGACCATGCCGCCGGGCGCGTCGAGGATGACGAGCGCCAGCCCCTGGCAGATGATCATCGTGCCGAGCGTCGCCGCGATGGTCTGGAGCCCGAGCCTGGCAACCAGAATGCCGTTGATCATGCCGACGATGGCGCCGATCGCGCAGCACATCAGCAGGCTGATCAGCGCTCCGCCCGGGCCGTCGAGCGGATAGACGGCCATCAGCACGTTGGTCAGCGAGACGACGCCCGCGACTGACAGGTCAAAGCCGCGACTGATGACGACCAGCGTCTCGCCCGCCGCCGCCAGCGCCAGCGGCGTCGAATTGTTGACGAGGTCGGTGAATGTGTAGACCGAGAGCGCATCGGGCTGCCAGAACGCGTAGAGCGCGTAGAGCAGGACGTAGATCAGCGCGACGATACCGGTGCCGCTGATGACGGCGCGCCAGAAAGGCGAGCGGCGAGGCGCTGGATTTGCCGCGATCGCGCTCATGCAGCCACTCCCTTCGCCGCACTCCGAGCGTGGCCGATCAGCGCGCCGACGATGGTCTGCTCGTCGATGGCGTCGCCCTGATATTCGGCAAAGATGCGGCCGCCGTAGAGCACGATACAGCGATGCGCGAGATGGACGAGTTCCGGCAGTTCGGATGAATAGAAGAGCACCGAGCCGCCGTCGGCGGCGAATTTGCAAATCGCCTCGTAGATCGACTGCTTTGTGCCGACATCGACCCCGCGCGTGGGATCGAAGAGCAGCAAGGTGCGCGCGCCGGTCATCATGACGCGCGCCAGAAGCGCCTTCTGCTGGTTGCCACCCGAAAGCTCGTCGATCTTGAAATGCAGGTAGCGCTCCTGAAGGTCGACCGCCGCGGCGGTTTTCCTCGCGGCGCGACGCTCGCCGGCGGGCCAGACGATGCCGCCCTGCGCAATGCGGGAAATGATCGGCAGCACCATGTTGCTGGCCGTGGTAAGGCCGCCGAGGATACCTTCCGATTTGCGATCCTCAGGCAGGTAGGCAAGGCCGTTGCCAAAATAGAGCGCGTCGCCTGGGCTGCCGATATGAGCGCGCACGCCGTCGACCTCGATGCTTCCGCCCTTCGCCTTGGCAAGGCCGACCAGTGTCCTGAACAGGTCGCGCTGCCCTTGACCTTCAAGCGCGGCGATGCCGACGATCTCGCCCTGCCTGACATTGAACGACACCTCGTTCAGGATGCCGCCCGAAAGCCCTTTGACGCTTAGCGCGATGGGCGCGGCATCACCTGCTACGGGCAATGTGTTGACCGTTTCACGCGCGCTGCGGCCGACCATCATCTCGAATATGTTCTCGTCCGAGGCGCCCGAAAGCTCGACGGTGCCGATGCTGCGGCCGTTGCGCAGTATAGTGGCACGCGAGCACAAGCTGCGTACTTCCCCGAGGCGATGGGAAATATAAAGGATTGCGGTCTGCAAGGATTTTTGCCGCCGCACCAGCTCGAACAGCCATTCGACGTCGGCCAGCGCGGCCGTCGGCTCGTCGAGGATCAATAATTTCGAAGCGTGGGTGAAAGCACGGACGATTTCGAGCCGCTGACGGTCCGACAGCGAGAGCACACCCACGGGCGTGTCAGGATCGAAATACGCCAAACCATAATCCTTAAGCGTCTTTCGAGCGGAGGCTATCGCCGTGCGATGCGACGCGAGACCGAGCATGCCCCTGGGCATTTTCGGCAGCATCAGATTCTCGGCGATGCTGAGGTTGGGCAGCAGGCTGAGTTCCTGGAAGGCCGTCGCCACGCCCTGCGCCCGCGCACCGACGATGTCGTGCGGCGCATAGGGCGCGCCAAAGATCGACAGCGATCCGCTGTCCGGCTTCACCACGCCGCTGAGGATCTTGACAAGCGTCGACTTGCCGGCGCCGTTCTCGCCCAGCAGTGCATGGACTTCACCCGGACGCAGGTCAATGGAAACGGAATCGAGCGCGACTGTCGGTCCGTAAGACTTCGCAATCTTGGCGATGCGAACGGCTAGAGGGGTCTCGTCGGTGCTCATCCCTCCTCCCAAGGTAAGGTCGCAACTGCAGTGAGAACGTTCTCTGAGAACGTTCTCACCCTTTCATAAACCGATATTCGTTGTCAACCGGGTATTTGGCGGCCGCATCATGAAATCGGTCATCGCAGCCACGGCGCCAAGGCGTGTCGCCTGTCATTTCCACGATACGCGGGGGCTCGGCCTCGCCAATGTGACAGCGGCGCTGGATGTCGGCATCCGTGCTTTCGATGCCTCGCTGGGCGGACTGGGGGGCTGTCCCTTCGCGCCGGGCGCGACCGGAAACATCGACACGGAGGATACGGCGTTCCTGCTGGAACAGCTTGGCTTCGACACCGGTGTCGATGTCGAAGCACTGGTCGCATTCCGGCGTCGCGTCGAGGAGTGGCTTCCGCTGGAGCGGTTCTCGGGAGCGATCGCAAGGGCCGGCCTTCCCAAGACCTACAGGGGAGCGCCCCCGCTTCATCAAGCGTGAAGTGAACGCAAGACCGGGCTGTCGCGACGGGTGAATCCTTTCTCACCCGCCCAATATCGCGCGCCTATTCGCGGAGGAGCCTATCCGGATCCTCGTTTTGGACTAAGCCGTGTACCTCCGATAGCAGAAGAACGCCTCTTCGATAGTGGGTCTCGCGATGTAGCGGTCTCCCGCTACAAAATCCAGTAAGTTGTTGAAATAACTAGAAAATCACGCATATGTGGTAGCGCCCCCGGACAAAATTACCCAATAATTTCAATGCTGCACGGCGACGGTACCGACAAGATGCTCATATCCGTCACAAGCCGTCATTCGGGCTGAGGTCCGAGCGCGGTCGACGGCGGACGGCGACGGGTTGTCGCCGAGTATGCGATTGCTACATGCATCATTGGTCCGCAGAGGAGCGTCCCAGTTGCTAGGGGCGGAACCGCCGGTCAGATTAGAGCAAGGCCGACGACCATTTCGACCAAATGCTTCTTGAGCAATTGCTGTCGGTCGGAGCTGAAGAGCCTGTCGCCGAAGATGCGGGAGAAAGTCGCCCGGTTGGACACATTGAAGAAACTCAGGGCACTGATATGCCAGTGCAACTCCAGCGGTTCAACGTCGTCCCGGAACAGGCCCGCCTCCCGCCCTCGGCGGCAGATTATCTCCAGCTTCTGGATCGCGCCGGCATTAAGCAGGCGGATCAGGTCGGATTTCTCCAGATACGCCCCGTGATGGATGTTCTCGATCATGACGATGCGAATGAAATCGGGATTGCGGCTATGATGGTCGAACGTGAACTCTGCCAGGCGTCTCAGGGCATCGACGGGCGGAAGGTGATCGAGTTCCAGTTCCTGTTCCCCTGCGCGCACCTCCCGGTAGGCTTCCTCCAGCACGCGGCCGTACAGACCCTCCTTGTCGCCAAAATAGTAATAGATCATGCGCTTCGACGTATTCGTCTTCGCCGCGATCTCATCGATGCGCGCTCCCGAGAGGCCGTTGGCAGCGAATTCCGCCATTGCCACCGCGAGGATATTCTTCCGGACTCCCGCCGGATCCTGCTTCCAGCCGTTTCTGCCGCTCGTCTTGTCGTCCATGGATGACCTGCCCTTGCCGCGCGAACGTTACACTGAGCGCAGAGAGAATGAAATTAACCAGCTCGTACAAAACTGTTGACGAAATTAACCAGGCAGTACAAAGTGCTTCTCGATGGCACGAGGAGCATGCGAAAGCGTGGTTGCCATCCCGGAGGTCCGATTGGCATCAGCAGCCGCCAGCGCGGTAGTGACGGAAAGGAAGGCGGTCGCCAATCCTCGACCGATTCTGGTCGGGCTTCTTGGCCGCGGCATTCAACAGTCCCGCACCCCGGCCATGCATGAGGCTGAGGGCCGTGCGAACGGCATCGCCTATATCTATCGCCTTCTCGATGCCGATCGGATGGGCGCCACGCCTCCGCGGCTTTCAGAGGTCATCGACTTTGCCGAGTACTTTGGCTTTGATGGCTTCAACGTCACCTTCCCCTATAAGCAGGAAATCATTCCGCTTCTGGATGAGCTGTCCGATGCCGCGCAGGCTATCGGCTCGGTGAATACAGTCGTCCTGCGGGACGGACGGCGCGTCGGGCATAACACCGACATGTGGGGCTTCAAGGAAAGCTTCCGCCTCGGCATGACCCTCGCACTACGTGACCGCGTGTTGATGCTCGGCGCTGGTGGCGCGGGCGCTGCGGTTGGCCACGCTCTGCTTGAGAGCGGCGTCGGCAGGCTGACGATCGGCGATATCGATACGGCTCGCGCGACCGCGCTTGCCGACCGGCTCTCTTCGCGATTCGGCGCAGACAAGGTCGAAGCGGTCACGGACATTGTCCAGGCGTCGCAAGCGGCCGACGGGATCGTCAATACGAGCCCCGTCGGCATGGACAAGCTTCCCGGCATGCCCATCGATGCCGCTCTGCTGAGGCACGGCTGCTGGGTGGCCGACATCATTTACTTTCCACTCGAAACTCAGTTGCTCGCGGCGGCCCGCCGGCTGGGCTGCCGCACGCTCGGCGGCGAGGGCATGGCAATATTCCAGGCCGTGCGGGCATTCGAGCTTTTCGCTGGCGTTGCGCCGGACGCGGATCGGATGAAGGCGGTCTTCTCGGCGTTCGGTGGCGCGCCACCGACTAGAGATCAACCGGATTCGCTCAAAAGTCATTCGTATCGCAAAAGGGAGGAAGGAATAAGATGAGCTTCACAACAACACGCCGCCAATTCCTGGTCGGGACTGGCATCCTTGCCGCCGCGGGCACTTTTCCGGCCTTCGCGCAGGATAAGCCGAAGCTGCGCTTCTCGGCTGTTTTCTCGGAGCAGGACATCCGCGCCGAGATGATGAAGATGTTTGCCGACGCTACCAAGGATGACTTCGTCTTCGAAGGCTACTACGGCGGCAACCTGTTCAAGCAGGGGACCGAGCTCGTCGCTATCCAGCGCGGCAACCTCGAAATGGGCAACATCGCCCCGCAAGACATCTCAAAGCAGATTCCAGCGTGGTCGATCGTGACGGCAGGTTACCTGTTCCGCGATGCGGCTCACCTCAAAGCGTTCTTCGCAAGCGAGTCCGGTGCGGAACTCAAGAAAATGACCGAGGACCAGCTTGGCGTGAAGGTGCTCGGCCCTACCTATTTCGGCGTACGGCAGGTTGGGCTGAAGCCGGACAAAGAGATCAAGACGCCGGCCGATCTCGCTGGCGTCAAGCTGCGCATGCCTGGTGGTGACGCCTGGCAGTTCCTGGGAACGGCACTCGGCGCGAACCCAACGCCGATGGCATATGCCGAAGTCTATACAGGCCTGCAGACCGGCGCGATCGACGGTCAGGACAACCCGCTGCCGAACGTCGAAAACATGAAGTTCTACGAAGTCATGTCGCAGATCGTGCTCACCTCGCATCTCGTGGGCTTCGATCTTCTCAGCATCTCGAAGAAGGTTTGGGACGAGATGGGCGCCGACAACCAGGCGAAGGTCCAGGCCGCCGCCGACGCGGCGATCGACTTCTCGACCGAGAAACATCTGACCCACGAGAAGGAACTCGTCGAGACCTTCAAAGGCAAGGGCCTGAAGATCTACGAGCCGGATGTCGCCGCCTTCCGCAAGCACGTTCAGGAACAGTATCTCGCGTCGGATCTGGCCAAGGACTGGCCCGCGGGCATGGTCGACAAGATCAACGCGCTCTAGGCGCGGGCGGTGAACAGGTCCCGCCGGCGGCGCGTCGGCCGGACCTCGCGGTGACGACGGTGTGAGGCCGTCAAGAATGGGATATGTCATTGAACAGGCAGCTCAAACAAGCCGGCCGCTGGCTCTATCGCCGCGCAGAGAACGTTCTGGCCGCGATGCTGGGGCTGATGTTCGCCGCCTTCATCCTGCAGATCGTTTTCCGTTACCTGCTCAACCTGCCAATCGGCTGGACCAATGAATTGAGCGTCATTCTCTGGATATGGCTGGTTCTGTTCGGCGCTGCTTTTGTCGTGCGCGAGGAAGAGGAAATCCGCTTCGATCTGATCTATTCCGCCGTCGGCCCCGGCGCGCGGCGCGTCATGTTCCTGATCTCGGCCATAGTGCTGATCGTTCTCTATGGCATCTCGTTCCCGGCGGTCTGGGACTACGTCATCTTCATGAAGGTCGAGAGCACCGCCTATATGAAGATCCGCTTCGACTGGCTTTATTCGATCTACGTCATTTTCGTCATCGCCGTGATCGTCCGCTACCTCTGGCTCTCCTGGCAGGCGATGTTCGGCAAGGCGCCGAAGGAGTTCGACCCGACCAAGGCGGGATCGGGCGTATGAACCCCACCAGTCCCTTTTCCCTCGCGATCATCGCCATCATCGCGCTGTCGTTCCTCGGGCTGCCGATCGGCCACGCCATGATCGCCGGTTCCATCTTCTATCTTCTGCTTGCCGGCCTCGACATGGGCACCGCTGCCGAACAGATCCTGAACGGCATGTATACAAACTACATCCTGCTCGCCGTGCCGTTGTTCATTCTGGCGGCGGAACTGATGAACATTGGCTCGATGACGGATCGTCTCATGGCCTTCTGCAACGCCATCGTCGGGCGGTTCCGTGGCGGGCTCGCCTATGTCAACATCGTGCAGTCGATCATCTTCGCGGGCATGTCCGGCTCGGCCATCGCGGATGCCGCCGGCTCCGGCAAGATGATGCAGCAGCTGATGACCAAGGACAACAAATATCCGGCGAGCTATGCCGCAGCACTCACCGCCGTGACCGCCGTGATCGGCCCGATCATTCCGCCGTCGATCCCCATGGTGATCTATGCGCTCGTTTCCGACGCCTCGATCGGCTACCTCTTCCTCGGCGGCGTCATCCCTGGCCTGCTCATGGCCCTGGCACAGATGGTCATCGTGTTCTTCGACGCGCGCCGGCTGAATTTCCCTGTCGAGAAGCCCGCGCCGGTCCGCGACCTGCCGCGCATCACGTGGGAGGCATTGCCGTCATTGATGATGCCGGTGGTGCTGCTCGGCGGTATCTACAGCGGCGTCACCACGCCAACCGAGGCGGCCGCCGTGGCCGCCGCCTACGCGCTCCTGATCTCGGTCGTGCTCTACCGCAGCGTCTCGTTTGGGGATTTTTACCGCTCGGTGCTCGCCAGCGCGCGCACGACCGCCTCGATCGGCATGCTGATCGCCGGTGCCCTCATCTTTAACTATGTCGTGACTGTCGAGAATATTCCGCAGACCGTGGCCTCCATCCTGAAAGCATGGGACTTGTCGCCGACCGGCTTCCTGATCCTCGTCAATGTCATCCTGCTCGTTCTTGGCTGCCTGCTGGAAGGCACCACTATCCTGCTCGTCGTCGTGCCGGTGCTGATCCCGACCGCACAGGCGCTTGGCCTCGATATGGTGCATTTCGGCGTCATGGTCGTCGTCAATATCATGATCGGCCTGATCACCCCGCCTTACGGGCTGCTGCTTTTCATTATGACCCGGATCGCGGAAGTGCCGCTGCGCGACCTAGTGCGCGATACACTGCCGTTTCTCTGGGCGATGATCGGCTCGCTAATTCTGATCACATTTGTTCCGGACCTAGTGCTCTGGCTGCCCCGGCTCTTCGGCTACCAGGGCTGATTGGGGAGAGGCGTCGCCATGAAACCGATCTTCATCATCAATGGCCCCAACCTCAACCGGCTCGGCAAGCGGGAACCTGCGATCTACGGAACCACGACGCTTGCCGAGATCGAGGCGATGTGCCGCGAGGCGGCGGGCGGGACGCCTGTCCGCTTCCAACAGTCGAACGCCGAACACGAGATCGTGGATTGGATCCACGAGGCGATCGACGACGGCGCCGGCATTCTGATCAACCCGGCCGGCTTGAGCTTCCGCTCAATTCCGGTCCTGGACGCGCTCAAGATGTTTCCCGGTCCGATCATCGAGTTCCACATCTCCAACATTCACAAGCGTGAGCAGATTTATCACCAATCGCTCGTCTCGACGGTTGCGACGGCTGTGCTCGCGGGTCTCGGGCCAAGGGGCTACGCCCATGCAGTTCACGCGCTGTGCGAGATGATCATGAAGTAATTCAAGAGCGGGAGGAGAAGATACGGAAGAACTAGGAAGGAATGGCAAGCCGATCCAATTCACAAGCTTCAAAAACATCGAGAGGGAAGGAACGATACATGTGCCCACCAGGATGTCTGCATTCGATCTGCGAGAAGGCCACCCGCAGGGGGTTGCTGAAAGCGGGATTCGCACTTGGCGTCGGCGCGGCCGCGGCCACCGCGTTTCCGATCGCAAAGCCTGCCCAGGCCGCGACCACGAGTTTCACTGATACGGTCGATCTGTCGCACGCCCTCTATGAGGGGTTTCCAACGTTTAGCGGCGAAAAATGGTTCACTGTCGAACAGCTTGTCACGTTCGCCAAGGACAAGGTCAACCTCAATCGCTGGACGATCGTCGAGCACAGCGGCACGCATATGGACGCGCCGATCCATTTCTCCGCCGACGGCTTGACGGCCGACTTGATCCCGATCTCGGACCTCATCGTTCCGGTCGCCGTCATCAACATTGCCGCCCGCGCCGCCGACAATGTCGACACGTCGCTGACGCCAGATGACGTCAAGGCGTGGGAATCGAAAAATGGTCCGCTGCCGGAGGGATGCTGCGTCGTCATGAATTCCGGCTGGCACAGACTGGTCGGCGATCCGAAATTCACTGGCAACGACGACCAGAAGAAGAATCACACACCCGGCTTCCACGTTGAAACGGCACAGATGCTGATCAACGAACGCAAGGTGAAAGGCATCGGTGTCGACACGCTGTCGCTCGATACCGGGCTGAATTCGGGCGGAGCGTTCCCAGTTCACTACGAATGGCTGGGAAGCGGCCGCTGGGGCGTGGAATGCCTGGCGAATCTCGATGCGATTCCAGAATCCGGAGCGCGTCTCTTCCTCGGCATCCCAAAGGTGAAGGGCGCCACCGGCGGTCCTACCCGGGTGATCGCGCTCCTATGAAGCCGCAACAAGATAGCTTCGAGAATGTCGTTTTCTCCCTCGATCCTTTCGGGTGGAGGGTCTTCCAGCGCAGGTCCGCAAAGAGATGAAAACCTCGATCGCCACGGTCTCGATCAGCGGCGACTTCCCCGAGAAGCTCGCCGCGATCGCCGCCGCCGGCTTCGACGGCGTCGAGATCTTCGAAAACGATTTCCTGGGTTTCGACGGCTCGCCCGCCGATGTCGGCAATATGGCGCGCGATGCCGGGCTCGCCATCACGCTGTTCCAGCCCTTCCGCGATTTCGAGGGTCTGCCGGAGCCGCAGCGCGGTCGAGCGTTTGATCGCGCCGAGCGCAAATTCGACGTCATGCAGGAGCTTGGCACCGATCTGATGCTGATCTGTTCCAGCGTCTCGCCGGTGGCGCTCGGCGGCATCGACCGCGCGGCGGCGGATTTCCGGGAACTCGGCGAGCGTGCGGCAAGGTGTGGCTTGCGAGTCGGCTACGAGGCACTGGCGTGGGGAAGGCACATCAACGATCATCGTGACGCCTGGGAGATCGTTCGCCGCGCCGACCATCCCAATGTCGGGATTATTCTCGACTCGTTTCACACGCTGGCACGGAAGATTGACGTTGGCTCGATCCGCTCGATCCCGAAGGACAAGATCTTCATCGTGCAACTGGCCGACGCGCCGCTGATCGAGATGGACCTGCTCTACTGGAGCCGGCATTTCCGCAACATGCCGGGGGAGGGCGACCTGCCGGTCAAGGCTTTCGTCGGCGCGGTCGCCGCGACGGGCTATGACGGCTATCTCTCGCTAGAGATATTCAACGACATGTTCCGCGGGGGCTCGCCGAAATCCATCGCGGTCGACGGCCGCCGGTCGCTGCTTGCGCTGATGGATCAGGTGCGGCGCGACGAACCCGGGCTAGCGCTCGAGATGCCAGAGATGCCGGACCGGGTCGGCGTCGCGGGCGTGGCGTTCGTCGAATTCGCGGCCGACGCCGCTGGCGCCGCCGTGTTAGCAGCGCTTCTGCACACCCTGGGCTTCAAATTGGCGGGACGGCATGTGTCGAAGGATGTCAGCCTCTTTCGGCAGGGCGAGATCAACATCGTCGTCAACACCGAGCGCGAGGGTCTGGCTCACTCCTCATTCTTGGTCCACGGGACGTCTGTCTACGCCATCGGCCTCAAGGTCGAGGACGCGAAGGCGACGGTCAAACGCGCACGGGCGCTCGGCGCCGAGCTGTTCGAGCAGGCGGTAGGACCGGGCGAACTGCAGATTCCGGCAATACGCGGGGTCGGCGGCGGCGTCGTCTACTTCATCGACGGCACGTCGACACTCGCCAGAGTCTGGGACGTCGAGTTCCTGCCGGTCGAGGACACCAGCCCATGCGGGCCTGCCGGCCTGACCCTAATCGACCATGTCGGCCAGACGATGGACTACGGCGAAATGCTGACTTGGCTGCTCTTCTATACATCGATATTCCAGACTAGGAAGACGCCGATGGTGGACGTCATTGATCCGTCCGGCATTGTGAGAAGCCAGGCGATCGAAAGTCACGACGGCCAGTTGAGGCTGACATTGAACGGGGCCGAGAACCGGCAGACGCTGGCCGGGCGCTTCATCGCCGAAAGTTTCGGCCCGGCCGTGCAGCATTTGGCGTTTCAGACGGGCGATATCTTTGCCACCGCGGCGGCGCTGAGACGAAACGGCTTCACGCCGCTCGCCATCTCATCCAATTACTACGACGACGTCGAAGCGCGGTTCGGGCTCGAACCGGATCTCGCCGACCGGTTGCGCGCCGAAAACATCCTCTACGACCGCGACGACAACGGCGAGTTCTTCCAGCTCTACGCGCCGACCTTCGGCGAAGGCTTCATCGTCGAGGTGGTGGAACGCCGAAGCGGCTACAAGGGCTACGGCGCGCCCAACGCGCCGTTCCGCATCGCGGCCCAGAAACGGCATCTGCGGCCGAAGGGCATGCCCCACGATTTGCGCCGGTGATGGTCCCATTATGAATTTCGCTAGCATCAAGGGCGTCACGCTGCACTATCGCATCGACGGGCCGTCGGCCGCACCGCCGCTCGTGTTCGTCAATTCGCTGGGTACCGACGCCCGCATCTGGGACGATTTCATCGCGATGCTTGCCGGCCGCTATTGCGTGATGTCCTACGACAAGCGGGGCCACGGGCTGTCCGATGCCGTAAGCGGCCCCTATCGGCTCGAAGATCATCTCGATGATCTCTTCGGTCTCGCGGATTTTCTCGGTATCGGCGACTTCGCCCTGGCCGGCGTATCAGTCGGCGGTCTGATTGCGCAGGGAGCGGCTGTCCGCCACGGCGCCCGCGTACGCGCGCTGGTCCTTTGCGATACGGCGGCAAAGATCGGTACCGCCAGTTTCTGGGACGACCGGATCAGGGCGGTGATGGCCGGCGGCACCAACGCCATTGCCGATTCCGTCATGGAACGCTGGTTCGAGGATGAAGCCGAGGCCAACGAGATGGACTTCGTGCTCAATCGGATCATGGACGTGCGCCGCCGCAAGACCCTGATCGCGGCCCGCTCCGACGCGGACGGCAAGGCTGTTTACACATTCGACATCCGCCTTCAAGGCGGCGACGAAACAGTCTTCTTCGACATCTAAGACGATGTGCTGGGCCCTTTCCATTCCGTTGATGCGGTTAAGTGCTCCGCCATTTGTATCGATGTCGGCCTGCGTCAGGAGATCACCTGAATGAAGCCATCGATGCACGCGCCTCGGCGCCGATTGCTAGACGCGCTTGTTGGCGACGACGGGACCGAAGCGCTGCTCGGCGACGAGGCACAACTCGCAGCCATGCTCGCCTTCGAGCGCGCCCTTGCGGAGGCCGAAGCCGATGCCGGGCTGATCGGAAACGATGCTGCAGCGGCGATTGCCTCGGCTATCGACAGGTTCACCGTCGATTGGGATGACCTTGCGGCCGGCCTCGCGCAGGATGGTGTGGTCGTGCCGGCGCTGGTGCGTCAGTTGCGCACCGCGGTCGGCGAACCCCACGGTCAGTTCGTCCATCACGGCGCGACGAGCCAGGATGTTATCGACACGGCGCTGGTGCTACAATTGGCTCGTCGCCCTGTTTCTCGATCGGATCGCCGAGCTGCAGTCGGCCCTCGCCGCGCTCTCAGCAGCTTCCGCCGCGATGCCGCTGATGGCCCACACCCAAATGCAAGCGGCACTGCCTTTTACCGTCGCCGAAAAGCTCAGGACCTGGTTGGAACCGCTCGGCCGACATCATGCGTCACTGTCCGGCATTCGGCGCCAGTTGCTGGTGGTCCAACTCGGCGGACCGATCGGCGACCGATCGACTTTCAGCGGGAAGGGCGTTCAGGTTGCCCGAGGACTGGCTCGGCTGCTCGACCTTGGCATTGCGGAACCATGGCATGCAACCCGTGATCCGATCGTGGCCTTCGGATCGCTGCTCTCGTTGATAACAGGATCGCTGGGCAAGATCGGCGCTGACGTGACGCTGATGGCCCAGACCGAAGTCGCCTCGATCAAACTCTCCGCCGGCGGCGGGTCCTCCGCCATGGCGCACAAGTCCAACCCGGTGAACGCCGAAGTGCTGGTGGCATTGGCCCGCTACAATGCTGGCCTAGTCGGCACGCTGCATCAGTCCATCGTGCACGAGAACGAGCGGTCCGGCGCTGCCTGGACCCTCGAATGGCTGACGCTGCCGCAAATCATAGTTACGACAGGCGCAAGTCTTAGGCTTGCGACACGCCTCACAAGCCAAATCCACTTCCAACCATAGTGAAGAGCAAATCGGGCACAATAAGTCGTTCACGAAATGCGGCGATCCCCGGAATTGGGCCGCCGCGGTGGCGTTGAAGCGCTGTTCCGAAACGCTATACTCGGCTGCGCAACTCAAATCGCACCAAACGCGACATGCTTCAGCTCGGCGCCAGACCGAGCCTTGTGCGAGCCTCGGTCGTGGAAGCGACACGCCGACCTTGTTCGAAGATGGCTGCGACGGCGCATTCGACCAGCTCCGCATTCGAACTGGCGAGGCGTTCTTTTGTAATTCGGATGTTGTCCTCCATGCCGGTGCGCACGCCGTCCGCGGAGCGCGCGAGTGCCCAGCGCATGACCAAACTTTGGTTGCGACCGATGCCGGCAGCGGTCCAGGTGCAACGAGGAAACAACGTCTTTGCTTCGCTGAGCATGATATCCAGCAGGCGTTCTTCCGCCGGCATCGCATTCTGAACGCCCAACACGAACTGAATATGTGGCCGCTCACCGATCAGGTCGAGATCGGCCAGCCTGCGGGCTGCATGAAGATGGGATAGATCGAAGATCTCGATCTCCGGTAGAATCCCATTAGCCTTCATCTTCGACGCAAGCTCGTCAACCAGTGCCGGATGGTTCTCGTAGACGATGAGGGGGAAGTTGACAGATCCGGTCGAAAGCGAAGCCATGTCGGGCTTGAGGTGGAGCGAAGAGCCCCGCGCGGACGGATCGCGGCCGCGCCCACCGGTCGAGAACTGCACGATCATGCCGGGGCAGTGCCGGCGCAGGCCCTCCTGGACGGCAGCGAAGCGCTTCGGATCGGACGAGGACGACTGATCGTCATTGCGGACATGAATATGCACCAGCGACGCACCGGCCTCGAAGGCTTGGTGCGTCGATTCGACTTGCTCTGACGCACTTATCGGCAGCGCTGGGTTGTCTTCCTTGCGGGGAAGCGAACCGGTGATCGCCACCGCGATAATGCATGATTCCGGCATGGATAGGCTCTTCGTCGATCTTGTAGGTCCCTTGAGGGCGCCTGCGATTGTTCATCGAAACGCGATTTCCTCCAAGCACTTCTACATGATGGTTGTGCAGCGTCGCATACCCACACTAAAGGCCGTTCGCTGCGCTTTCCTCCGGCGTTGACCTGAAACCCTGCTGTTCACGAGCAAGCTCAAGGTTCGCCGAACTGCTCCCGTCCGCCAGGTGATCAGCTCGCCCTCGGTCTACGTGTCGCCGGTCTTCTTTGACGACGACGGCCTTGATCTCCTCCTCGTGACTCCGGTGCGGAGCTCCGATGACCGCGCCCTAGGCCGGCCATGCCTGCCCCACGCTGCATGCTGCAGGTCACCGGCAGCTTTCACGACAGCCTCAAGGCGGCCTAAACGGCCGAAATGCGGCGCATTCCAGACATTCACTCGCGTTGTGACGCTTGGTTGTCCGATCGCGACGGATGTGGATTGGGGTGAGCTCTAAACAGTACCTCGGGCTGTTCGATGCTCTGGGCCAACTCAACATGTGGGGACACTGGCCGGATCGGAGGACTTCGATCTGGCACCGCACAAACCCGATGCTGCCGGCTGCGATGGCCACGGGGAAGTACGCAGAAGATGCGATGTCGACACGACCACTGTATCAGCGTCAGGCAAGAATATCTCAGTATCTGGCCTTTCGTATGGTCTTCTTCCCAGAAGAAAGATGTGGTCTCTCTCTTCAGAGGCATCGGCTAAATTTCGACTAAACCGCGTGCCGTCGATAGGAGAAAAATGCCTGTTCGATAGTGGGTCTCGCGATGTAGCGCGCTCTCGCTACCAACCCCCGACCGGCGTAACCCGTAGCAACTCCTATTTACAGGTCGCGGCCGCAATTTACCGCCTGAACCGAAGGCACCCCTTCCCTCCTCCAATCAAAGTCCGTCTACGCATAAAGGCATGCCGAGTTCATGGACATGCAGAGAGCCGTAGCCGTGAAGCGGTACTCGCCCGCGCCTCGGCTGATCACCGCGGAGCGTATAGAACGAGCGCTCGACCGCGTCGCCGAGATCATCGTGGCGCGAGGCGACCATGGTGAGGCATGGCTCCCGCTATACGACCATTTGGAACGCGCCCTGCAGGATCATCGAGCGAAGGAGGAACGCCTCGCGGCAGTGCGCCGGCGTGTCATACGATCCCAGGATCGAACGGCAACACGATCTTCATAAGTTCCTCTTGCCACATCTTCATGTCGCCGCCCTCGCCGTATTTCGGACGGTCGATCGTGTGGCCCATCAGCATGCGCCGAAGCTCCTCGTCCAGCCTACCGTTCTTCATGCGGTCTTCGAATGAATGGCGCAGTGAATAGACGGTGTGACTGTCGGTCGGGAACAAACTGTAGCTCTTGAAGTGCTTGTTGAGCAGGGCTGACAGCGACGCCTCGCGATCCTTGTACCGTGGGAAGCCCTTGGGATGCTTCTTGAGCACCTCAAGCGCCACGCCGACCAACGGCACCTTGCGCACCGACGAGGCGATCTTGATCTCTCGTGGATCGTCGGGATCGTCGCGCGGCTCGACTGAAATGTGCGGCACCTCGTGGTCAACATGGATGACACCGGCATGCAGGTTCGCGAGTTCGCTCGGCCGGGCTCCTGTCTCAGCGAAGGCAAGCACGATTCCCCGGGCCTCATCATTGAGTGCCGCAAGCGCGCCAGGCGCAAATATCTTGTCTCGAATCCAGTCGGTCGGGAACGGCGGTCGACTGCGTTTCGACTTGTCGGCGAATGACAGATCGGCGAACGGGTTCTTTTGTTCGGGGAAACCGAGATGGCGAAAGTAGTCGGCGTAGAGGGTTCGAAGATTGCCCATGTTTCGGTTGCCTGTCGACGCTGAACGATCCGCTCTCCCTTTCTCCGGCGCAATTCGATCCAGCCAATATTTGTGTACCACTCGCGCGTCATCACGCGTGATCTCACTCATTGGCTTGTCGCCGACCAGGCCGATAAACACGTCGACGCTCATTTCGCGCTTTGCCTTCCAGCGCTTCTTCTGATCAGGGCTTTTTGTGCGGATTTCGTCGCGGGCAATCTCGTTGAAATACAGCTTCAGCGCTTCCGATATCTTGTCGTGAGGGCGGGCGACCGCGCCACCGACTGCGTCGACAGATGGTGATCTGGGAGACTCGCCTATTGTGCTCTCGACCCGCTGCAGGATCGTATCGAGCGGCTCGGCGACCAGGATCTCGGCGAGTGGCCGATAGATGAACCCCAGCGACTCGGCGCGCTATCGGCGGCCTCGTGGAGATCCCGGGCGGTGCGCGCCTTTATGCGGTCAGTGGTGTCGAGGGCGCGGCGCACGAACACGCCACGCTCGTCGAGGTCCCTAACCTCTCTGGGCACCCGGCGGTAGTAGTGGAAATGATCGCCCCTCAGTTGCAGGAAGCGGTCAGGATCATGCTCTTCGCGTCGTCTTCCCACGTCTCTGATGCACCATTTGTATCACAATAAGTAACACATTAGGTAACACAAAATCGGAAATAGCCGCAGGGCTAATCACTAGCTGTCGAAACTTCTGTAGTAAATTCAATAGCTTAGCGAGGAAAGTCGATGGTACCGTTGGCTGGGATCGAACCAGCGACCTCCGGATCCACAATCCGGCGCTCTAACCATCTGAGCTACAACGGCACGTTGCCTGAGCGGATCGAAACAGAAACTCATCCGCCCGCTCTGTCGTTCGGCGATGCGTCCTTACGGGCTTATGGATTCTAATTCAAGGCTTTTGGAAAGCAAAGGTCACTTCCCCACATCGACGCGGCATTTGCCCAGCAAGAAGGCGCAGGCAAGGGCCGGGCGACGGACAAAGAAAAAGGCCGGCGGGAGGAGGTGCCGGCCTTTTCCTGTTACGAGCCAGCGGGAGGAGGTGCTGGCTGGTCACCCCGGGGAGCAGAGGGAGGAGGTTCCACTCACCGGGTATTCCTTGATGGCTGCTATCATACACCTGATCGCTTTTAAGAAAATGCGACCTTTTGTTGCATCTTCAGATCATGCGCAAATGTTAGGCAACCTTGATTTCCTTCATCGCCTTCTCGAAGGCGGTCTTGATCGGCTTGGAGACGTCCTCGGCCGCCTTGGAGGCAACGGCCTGGAAGTCCTTGGCCTGTTCGACGGTCGATTCGACGCGCTTGCGCAGGAAGGCGGTCTGCAGCTCGACGACTTCCGACAGCGACTTGGCGCCGATCAGGGCTTCGAGGTGGGAAAAGCCGGCCTCGGCATTGGCACGCAAAGCGGAGATGGTCTTGAGCGACAGGTCGTTGGAAACGGTCTTGGCGGTCTCGTAGGTCGACTCCAGAGCCTTCTGGGTCTCCTCGGCGCCGGTCTTCAGCTTGGCATAGGCCTCTTTCGACTGCTCAACGCCCTTTTCGGCGAAGGCGCGCATCTGGTCGGTGGCCTTGGAAGCGTCGAAGCTCGGGAATTCAACGTTTTCGATCGTCTCGGCGGTCTTGGTCCTGGACATTTTCCATCCTTTTCAGCGGCAGCGGCTTTGACAGAAAGCCGTCTCGTTCCTGTATGATGGCAATATAAAGGCAAATTTTGTGCGTTGCAATATCTTTGTTGCAGTGCACCATAAATTTCTTTTGGGCCGTTAACCAAGAGCCCAGATTCCAGCCTTTGCACGTTCTGGCTTGTGGACCTTCGCGCCTCCGGCTTTTATTAACAAAGCGTTAACTGCAAAATCGCCGCTCCGTGAGGTCCGCCAAGCGCATGCCGTCCGAATATTCCTTCCTCGATGTCGCCGTGCTCGACGCGGTCCGCCAGCGCTTTGCGGCAGGCGACGCGATCGCGATCCTGTCGGCGGATCTGGAGCAGGTGATCTGGGCCAACGGGCCAGGAGCCGCGATGTTCGGTTATCCCGACATCGAGGCGATCATCGGCGCCTCGGCGCAGTTGCCCGTGATCGCCAGGCGCCAGATCATGGCGACCAGCGGATTTCCCGAGATTGGCAGTGACCGCGCCATCATGGTGCGGCTGGCGACCGGCATGACCAGCCGCGCCGTCGGCTTCCTGGCCAGTGCGGTGACCATGCCGGACGCCGAAAAGGCGATCATGCTGGCAGTGCCGGCGGCTCAGACCGGGTCACGCAGTGCCGGCGAAATCGCCGCGCGCGCCATTAGCGGCCTCACCGAGGATGGTCATTTCATCGCCTTTGTCGATGCCGGGGGCAACGTCGAGGCGGCCTCGGAAGGATTTTCGGCACTGGGCATCCTGCCGGAGACGCTGGCGGCACTGGTTGCCGACGTCGCAGCCGAGAGCGACCGCATCGTCAAGCGCCTTGTCCCCGGCGGCACGGCCTCCTACCCGGCAGGGCTGGCAAGATTGACCGAGGAGCGGCATCTGCTGGTGGTGATCGACGAGGACCAGCTCGACGACACAGCCCCTGCGGGCGAACAATTTACGCAAACCATTGCCGAGACGGCACCTGCTGGCGACGCGGCTTCCCAGCCGGAACAGGGTCGCGAGGCACCGACCGACGAACCGAGCGCCTCGCAGCCGGCCGGTGACACCGCCGCATCGCAGCAGCATGAGATCGCCGATGCGATCGGACAGGCGCCGACGGCGGCCAACAGCGATCGGCCGGCAGCAGAGCGCATGCCCGCGCAGCACGACCATTGGTACTTCAACGCCGGCGAAGACGGAGGGCAACAGGCGCCGCGACCTGCCGCGTCCGGACCTGAAGCGCCTCAAGAGCCGGCCGCCCTGGAAGTCCAGTCCACGGCCACGCCGACGACCGTCTCGGCGATAGACCGCGCAGCGGCGCCGGTGCGTTTCGTCTGGCGCACCGATGCCGAAGGCAAGTTCAGCGCGCTGTCGCCGGAATTCGCCGACATCGGCGGAAAGCGGGCGGCCGACGTGAGCGGCCGCCGCTTCAGGGATGTCGCCGCTACATTCGGCCTCGACCCCTCCGGCGAGATATCAGGGCTCCTCGAACGGCGCGATACCTGGTCCGGGCGCTCCGTGCTGTGGCCGGTCGTCGGCACCGATCTGAAGATACCGGTCGACCTGGCGGCGCTGCCTGTCTATGGCCGCAGCCGCGCCTTCGAGGGTTTCCGCGGCTTCGGCGTCGCCCGCGCCAGCGACGCGGTCGTCGATCCGGAGGCCATCGGCATGGCGCTGGTGCCCAATAGCCAGGCGCCGGCAACGCCGGAACCGCAAATCATCCAACCCGCGCCCGAACAGCCGAACGCCGAAGAGCCCAAGACCGAGGACACGCAGGCATCGGATCCGTTCAAGGGCGAGGTGCCGGCGTTGACCATCGTGCCGAAACAGGAGCGGCGCTTTGCCGATAAGGTGATCCGGCTCGCCGAACATCGCCAGCCTGCCAACGACAAGGGCCTGTCGACCCTGGAACGCAGCGCGTTCCGCGAAATCGGCGAGCGGCTGAAGAAGGATAGCGCTCCGGTCGGGCCGCCAGAGACCGAGACTGTGGAGGCATCGGCAGCGGAGACCGAGGCTCCGGTCAATGCGTCCGACGACCCGATGCGCACCGACGGCATCCCTGCGTCAGGGCCAGAGAACGAACCGGTCGAGGCATCCGATGTCGATGCCGAAGACGAGCGGGATCTGGCACGGCTTGACGGTCACGCGGACGAAGCCCCTCGTGACGCCCGCTCGGGGGTGAATGTGACGGGCTCGTTGCTCGACTATGCCGGCCAAGATGACGAACGTGGCCCCGTGGCGGCGGAACCTGAGAACACAGCTGCCGTTTCGCCCGGCGAAGAGCCTGAAGCCACTGACGCGACACATGATAGCCTCGATGACGACAGCATGACGTCGGCGGATTTTCGCGATGCCGAAGACAATGAGGATTGGGCGCAGCCCGACGAGGAAGCCGCGTCGCCCGACGAGCAGACGGTTGGCGAGGAAACCGCAGGCGACTCTGCGGAAATACCCCTCGAGCGCCCTCGCCTGCAGGTTCCGCCGCTCAAGGCCGAAGGGTTCGTGCCGTCGGCGTTTTCCGCCGGAGATGAACACAAGGCTCCGGACACGTCGCTGCTCGGCAAGCTGCCCGTGCCGCTGCTCATCCATTCCGGGGACCGGTTGCACTATGCGAATGAGGAATTCCTCAGCCTGACGGGTTACGAGGCGCTTGACGATCTGGCGGATGCCGGCGGCCTCGGCGCGTTGTTTGCCGACCCCTATGCCGACGACGGCGTTTCCGACGGCACCGATCGCGCGCTGCGGCTGAAAACGCGTGACGGACAGGAATTCCCGATCGAGGCCATTTTGCGCTCGGTCCCCTGGCGCGACGGCAAGGCGCTGATGCTGGTCGTGCGACGCTCCGGCGAGGATGATGCGCCGGCGAGCCTGCATGTGGTTGGCGACGAGCAGACGCAGCCGGATATTTCCGAACTCAAGGCGCGCATCGCCGAGATGCGCACCATTATCGACACCGCCACCGACGGCGTCGTGTTGATCGGCCGTGACGGCACCATCCGATCGATTAGCCGGCCTGCGGAAGCGCTGTTCGGCTTCGACAGCGACGATGTGACCGGCAAGCCGTTCGCCTCGCTGTTTGCGATCGAAAGCCAGCGCGCGGCGCGCGACTATCTCAACGGACTGTCCGAGCCCGGCGTGGCGAGTGTCATGAACGACGGCCGCGAGGTGATCGGGCGCGAGTCGCAAGGCCGCTTCATTCCGCTGTTCATGACCATCGGTCGGCTGCCCAACGACAGCGGCTTCTGCGCCGTCGTTCGCGACATCACGCAGTGGAAGCGGGCCGAAGAGGACTTGACGCAGGCACGTGCGGTGGCCGAGCGCGCGTCCTCGCAGAAGACCGATTTCCTGGCCCGCATCAGCCACGAGATCCGCACCCCGCTCAATGCCATCATCGGTTTTTCGGAATTGATGGTCGACGAGAAGTTTGGACCTGTCGCCAACGATCGCTACCGCGACTATCTGCGCGATATCAACCGCTCGGGCAATCATGTGCTCGATCTGGTCAACGACCTGCTCGACATCTCCAAGATCGAGGCCGGCCAGCAGGAGATGGCCTATGAAGCGGTGTCGCTCAACGACACGCTGGCCGAGACGGTGGCGATGATGCAGCCGCAGGCCAACCGCGAACGGGTCATCATCCGCTCCAGCTTCGCTTCGCGGCTGCCGGAAGTGGTGGCGGACCTGCGCAGCGTGCGCCAGATCGCGCTCAACATCCTGTCGAATGCCATCCGTTACACCCAGGCCGGCGGCCAGGTGATCGTCTCGACCGCCTATGAGACGTCGGGCGACGTCGTCATGCGGGTGCGCGACACCGGCATCGGCATGAGCCATGCCGAGATCGAGCAGGCGCTAAAGCCGTTCAAGCAGATCAACGCGCTGAAGCGCGGACGCGGTGACGGTACCGGGCTTGGACTGCCGTTGACCAAAGCGATGGTGGAAGCCAACCGTGCCCGGTTCACCATCAATTCGACACCGGGCGAAGGCACTCTGGTCGAGGTCGCTTTTCCGTCGACCCGTGTGCTCGCGGAATAGATCAGCCCTCTCCGCGGTTCGGTCCCGATAAAAAGAAAAGGCGCCCAAAGGGCGCCTTAAGAGATGGGATTGCTGTCACAACGGGGGCTTGAGCGAATTCGGATCCTCGGGGCTGAGGAACGGGATTTCTCCCTCAAGTTACCTGCGACTATCGACGCCGGACCTTAACAACTCCTTACCGGAGTGCCGGAAAATTTACGAATGTGTACCACTCATGAAATCTAGGTAAATTCTAGCGAGATATTTCGTTAACCATGCCGGAAAGGCCTTTTTCATGCATGTCGTTGTCTCAAAACCGGACCACTTTTGAGCGACATGCAGTAGCAGCTACTCGGCCAGCTGCGGCAGGTTCTTGAACAGGTCGAGCGCTTCCGGGTTGGCGAGCGCTTCCTTGTTCTTGATGGCGCGGCCGTGCACCACGTCGCGCACCGCGAGTTCGGTGATCTTACCCGACTTGGTGCGGGGAATATCCGACACGGCAATGATCCTGGCCGGGACATGGCGGGGACTGGCGCCACTGCGGATCTTGGCGCGGATGCGTTTTTCCAAATTTTCGTCGAGCTGCGCGCCGGCGGCCAGGCGCACGAACAGTACGACGCGCACGTCGTTGTCGAAGTCCTGGCCGATGCACAGCGCTTCCAGAATCTCCGGCATCTGTTCGACCTGGTTGTAGATCTCCGCCGTGCCGATGCGCACGCCGCCCGGGTTGAGCGTGGCGTCGGAGCGGCCATGGATGATCAGGCCGCCATGCGCGGTCCATTCGGCGAAATCGCCGTGACACCAGACATTGTCGAAGCGCTCGAAATAGGCCGCCCGGTACTTCTTGCCCTCGGGGTCGTTCCAGAAGCCGATCGGCATCGCCGGAAAAGCCTTGGTGCAGACCAACTCGCCCTTCTCCTGCCGGACCGGCCTGCCGTCATCGTCCCAGACATCGACCGCAAGGCCAAGGCCGGGTCCCTGGATCTCGCCGGTCCAGACAGGCTGCGTCGGCACGCCGAGCACGAAGCAGGAGACGATGTCGGTGCCGCCGGAGACCGAAGCCAGATGCACGTCCTTCTTGATGCCGTCATAAACGAAGCGGAAATCTTCCGGCGATAGCGGCGAGCCGGTGGAGGAGATTGCCCGCACAGTGGCCAGATCATGCGTGCGGATCGGCTTGAGGCCAGCCTTGCGCACGGAATCGATGAACTTGGCCGAGGTGCCGAGGAACGTCATCTTCTCGGCATCGGCGAAATCGAACAGCACACTGCCGTCGGGGTAGAAGGGCGAACCGTCATAGAGCAGCAACGTGGCCCCCGAAGCGAGCCCCGACACCAGCCAGTTCCACATCATCCAGCCGCAGGTGGTGAAGTAGAAGAAGCGGTCGCCATCGGTGAGACCGGCATGCAGCCGGTGTTCCTTGACATGCTGGATCAGCGTGCCGCCGGCCGAATGGACGATGCATTTGGGAATGCCGGTCGTTCCCGACGAAAACAGGATGTAGAGCGGATGCGAAAACGGCAGCGGCTCGAAGGCAACGGGCTTGCCGACGAAGGGCGACAGCGCCTCTTCCAGCGCTACCGCCTTGTCGATGGTCCCGGCGACATCACTCGATGTGCCGAGATAATCGACGACCAGAATCTTGCGGACAGTGCCGAGCTTGGCCGCGACCGCGGCGATCTTGTCGGCGACTTCGATCGCCTTGCCATTGTACCAATAGCCATCCGGCGCGATGAAGACGACGGGCTCGATCTGGCCGAACCTGTCGAGCACGCCCTGCTCGCCGAAATCGGGAGAGCAGGACGACCAGACCGCGCCGATCGAGGCGGCGGCCAGCATGGCGGCGACGGTCTCCGGCATGTTGGGCATCATGGCGGCGATGCGGTCGCCCTTCTTCACCTTGAGCGACAGGAAAAGCTGCTGCAGCCGCGAGGTCAGCGCGTGCAACGCGTTCCAGGACAGCCGGCGCTCGACCTTGTCTTCGCCGCGAAACACGATTGCGTCGCCTGAGCCGGTCTTCTTCAACAGATTCTCGGCGAAATTCAGTGTCGCATCGGGAAAGAAAGAAGCGCCGGGCATCTTGTCGCCGTCGACGAGCAGCTTATCGCCCTTGTCGCCGACGATGCCGCAGAAATCCCAGACCAGGCTCCAGAACCCTTCACGGTCCTCGACCGACCAGGCATGAAGCTGCGAATACGAGGAAAACGCTACGCCGGCTTTCACTCCGGCGGCCTTGGTGAAGGCGGTCAAGGGTGCTGCGTCAATCTGGTCTTGCGTCGGGGTCCAGAGCGGTTGTCCGGCAGCCATGATCGTTCCTCCACGGTCGCCATCGCTTATGCATATCGCAGCGCAGCAGAGCAAGATTTTGTTCGGCTGATGCGACCAGATGTGCGCAAATGCCATCGCCGGGCCATAAAGACTTGAAATGCCTCAGCCCTAAGTCGTAGTGACAACTTGAAGTCGTGGTGACGACTGGGGGTCGTGGTGACGACTGGGGTCGTGGTGACGACCGGGGTTACACCCGCCGGGCGATTTGTCGGAATGGAAGCATACGGGGCCATATGCCATCATCTATGATCCGGCGCGGAATATGGGCGATCGGCGCTGCCGTGATCGTCGTCGCGCTGGTCGTTGCCGCCCTGCCGCTGATTGCCTCCACCCGTATCGTGCGCGACCGCATCGCCTGGGAAATGAGCGCGTGGAGCGGCTTCCGGGTCGCCATCGACGGTTCGCCGCGCATCGAGGTCTGGCCGACATTCCGGGCAATCCTGACCGATGTGACGCTTTCACAATGGACCGACACCGAGGCGCCGCCTGTGGTCGAGGCAGAACGGGTCGAGGTCGACCTTTCCGCCATGGCGGCGCTGCGCGGCGACGTGGTGTTTTCGACGGCGCGGCTGGTGCGGCCGACGATCCGGGTCCAGCGCACGCCTGCCGGCCTTTTCCTGCCCGCTGTCCCCACCGGCGGGCGCATCACGCGTTCCATCGACACGGCGCGCGGCGTGGTCAATGCCGACCCCGCCAAGCCGGACCTCGACAAGCTGCCTACCGACACCTTCGGCACGGTCGAGTTTCGCGACGGCCGAATGGTAGCGTCCATCGGCGGCAAGGACGTCGAGATCCTGAGCAGTTTAAACGGTCAGGCGAATTGGGCGGCGATGAACAGCAATGCGACGCTGTCGGCAACAGGGATCTGGCGGGGCGAAAGCGTCGCGCTGGACGTCGCCTCGGCCAGACCACTTGTGCTGTTTGCCGGCGGCACGGCGCCGCTGACGCTGTCCTTCAAGGCGGCGCCCGCCACCTTCTCGTTCGACGGCACGGCCAGCATGTCTGAAAATACCTATTTCGACGGTCAGGCGAAGTTCTCGGCACCCTCGCTGCGGCGTGTCCTGGAATGGTCGCAGGCCGGCATCGCTCCGGGTGCGGCGATCGGCTCGGTCAGCATTTCGAGCAAGATCACCGCGACCGGCGGGCGCGTCAAGTTCGACAACACGGCAATTGCACTCGACAACAATCCGGGGATGGGTGCACTGGACCTCTCGCTTGGCGCACAACCTGTGATCTCCGGTACGCTCGCCTTCGACACGCTCGACCTCAGATCGTTTCTTTCGGCCTTCACCCCGCTGGTGCCGACCGGAGGGGCGGGACCCGGCGAAATCGACACAAGTTTCGCCGACAAGATCAATCTCGATCTGAGGCTGTCGGCAGCCCACGCCACGGCGGGACCTATCCAGCTCGCCGATGTCGCCGCCACCGCCCAGGTCAAGGATGGTCTGTCGGTATTCGACATCTCCGATGCCTCGGCCTTCGGCGGCAACATCCAGACCAGCCTTCGCTTCGATCGCAAGCCGGAGGGCTCGCAGGTCGAAATCCGCCTTCTGGCGTCCGACATCGACGGCGGTGCGTTCGGCACGGCGGCAGGGATGACGCGGCTGGTGCCGGTCGGCACGGGCACCGTCTCGGTGATCCTCAAGGGGCCGGGCAGAACCTGGGATTCCATCTTCGACAATGCCGACGGCTCGGTCTCGGCGACCTTCGGGCCGGGTGCGTTGAGCAAGCTCAACCTGCCGGCCTTCCTCAAACATACCGAACAGGGCGGCTTCTTCGCGCTCGACGATGTCTCTGACGGAACATTGCCGATCGACGGTGCCGAGATCAAGGCCACCATTTCGAAGGGCGTGGCGCGGATCGACAAGGCCGAGGCCAATTCAGCGAAGTACAAGATCTGGCTGTCCGGCATCGCGTCCTACGCCGGGCGCGGACTGGCCTTGTCCGGCGGCGTCATTCAGCCTGACCAGGCGGCAACGCAGGCCAACGGCCAGCAAGGTCCCAACCAGTCATCATTCTTCGTCGGCGGAACCTGGAGCACGCCGTTCATTTCCCCGATCAGCCGCGGCATTTCGGGGGAATAGGCGACACTGCGCCTTCTGTCTTTCACCCGCGCTGCGCCACCTGCTCGTCGAGCTGGCGCTGCACCTCACGCCGCTTGTTGGCAAGCGAGGCGATGATGACGCCCATCGCCACGACGGCGATCAAAATGGTACAGGCGGCGTTGATTTCCGGCGTCACGCCGAGGCGAACCTGGCTGTAGATCTTCATCGGCAGCGTCGTCGCGCCCGGCCCGGAGGTGAAGCTTGCGATGACCAGATCGTCGAGCGAAAGCGTGAAAGCCAGCATCCAGCCGGAGACGATCGCTGGCATGATGACCGGCAGTGTGATCTGGAAGAAGGTCTTCACCGGCGTTGCGCCAAGATCCATCGCGGCCTCTTCCAGCGAGCGGTCGAAGGTCATGAGGCGCGACTGCACGACCACGGCGACGAAGCACATGGTCAGCGTGATGTGAGCGAGCGTTACGGTGAGAAAACCGCGGTCGAGCCCGACGGCGACGAAGAGCAGCAGCAGCGACAGGCCGGTGATCACTTCCGGCATGACCAGCGGCGCAAAGACCATGCCGGAGAACAGCACCCTGCCCTTGAAGCGCGTGTAGCGGGTCAAGGTGAGTGCCGCCAGCGTGCCGAGAACGGTCGCTACCGTGGCCGAGATCAGGCCAACGCGCGCCGTCACCCAGGTCGCGTCCATGAGGCCCTGATTGTGGAACAGCGAGACGTACCATTTGGTCGAGAAACCGCCCCAGACCGTAACCAGTTTCGACTCGTTGAATGAGAAGACGATGAGCAGCACGATCGGCAGATAGAGAAAGGCAAAGCCAAGCACGATCGAGGTGATGTTGAAGCGGCTCCAGGTGGCGTTCATGAGGTCACCTGTCCATTTCCTGAGCGCGCGCCTGGGCCCGCTGGAAGAGCATGATCGGCACGATCAGCAGCAACAGGAGGATGACGGCAACGGCCGACGATACCGGCCAGTCGCGATTGGCGAAGAACTCGTTCCACAACGTCTTGCCGATCATCAGCGTCTGCGAGCCGCCGAGCAGATCGGGAATGACGAACTCGCCGACGGCGGGAATGAACACCAGCAGACAGCCCGCTATGACGCCGGGCAGCGACAGCGGGAAGGTGATCTTCCAGAACGCACTTGTCGGCGGACAGCCGAGATCCTTGGCTGCCTCGATCAGCGAATAGTCCATCTTCTCAAGCGCGGAATAGAGCGGCAACACCATGAACGGCAGGTAGGAATAGACGATGCCGATGAAGATCGCCGTATAGGTGTTGAGGATGATCAGCGGCTGGTGGATGACGCCGGTGGCGAGCAGCAGCTGATTGAGCAGCCCTTCGGGCTTGAGAATGCCGATCCAGGCGTAGACCCGGATCAGGAACGAGGTCCAGAACGGCAGGATCACCAGCATCAGCAAGGTCGGGCGGATCGTCGCCGGCGCGCGCGCCATGCCATAGGCGATGGGGTAGCCGACGAGCAATGTCAGGACCGTCGAGATCGCGGCGATGATGACGCTGGTCACATAGGCGTTGAAGTAGAGCGCGTCCTGCGTCAGCCAGGTGTAATTGTCGAGGCTGAGTTGCTTCAACTGAGCCAGGAACCCGGAAATGCCGCCGCTGAAATCGAGCGCCGGCGTATAGGGCGGAATGGCGATCGCCGTCTGCGACAGCGAGATCTTGAAGACGATGACGAACGGAATGAGGAAGAAAAACAGCAGCCAGACATACGGGATGATGATGACCAGTCGGCCAACGAAGGCAGCACCCAGCCTGGCAAGGAGGGATTTGCCGGCATTGGATGCCGGAGAGGCTGATGAGGTGGTGACGGCGGCGCTCGACATGGTCGCCCCTACCGCGTCAGCACGACGCCGGCATCGGGCCGGAAGGAAACCCAGGCGCGGTCGTTCCAGCTCAGCGGATCCTCGGTGATGCGGGCCGCGTTCATGGTGCTCGCGCGCACCACCTGGCCGTCGTCCAGCCTGACATGGTAGACGGTCATGTCGCCGAGATAGGCGATGTCGTAGACCTCGCCCTCGATGGCGTTGACCGCCTCGGCCGGCTTCTTCGACGACACCTTGATCTTTTCGGGCCTGATGGCGAAGGTGACGGCCGTCCCGGCGCCGGCAGTGCCGGCATTGTCGGTGCGGATGGTGAGGCCATTGCCGGCATCGATGCTGGCGCTGCCGGCCTCGCCACGCGCGATCTTGCCCTCGAACATGTTCACATTGCCGACGAAGCCGGCGACGAAGCGCGATCCCGGCGCCTCGTAGACTTCGGCCGGCGTTGCCACCTGCATCACCTCGCCCTTGTCGATGATGGCGATGCGATCGGCCATGGTCATCGCCTCTTCCTGGTCGTGGGTGACGACGACGAAGGTGAGGCCGAGGTTCTGCTGCAAATCCATCAGTTCGAACTGCGTCTCTTCGCGCAGCTTCTTGTCCAACGCGCCGAGCGGCTCGTCGAGCAGCAGCACCTTCGGCCGCTTGGCGACCGAGCGGGCGAGCGCGACGCGCTGGCGCTGGCCGCCGGACAGTTGGTGCGGCTTGCGCTTGGCGAACTGCTCGAGTTTGACCAGCTTCAGCATCTCGGCAACGCGCGATGCGATTTCGGGCTTCGGCATGCCGTCCTGCTTGAGGCCGAAGGCGATGTTGTTCTCGACCGTCATATGCGGGAACAGCGCATAGGACTGGAACATCATGTTGACAGGCCGCCGGTAGGGCGGGATGCCGCGCAGATCCTGGCCGTCAAGCAGAATGCGGCCGGCTGTCGGCTCCTCGAAGCCGGCGAGCATCCTGAGCAGCGTCGACTTTCCGCAACCGGAGGCGCCGAGCAGCGCGAAGAACTCGCGCTCGAAGATGGTCAGAGACAGATTGTTGACGGCGGTGAAGTCACCGAACTTCTTGGTGACGTTGTCGAACTGGATGTACGGCTTGGCATTCGGGTCGTTCCACGGTGCAAAATCCCTGCGGATGCTGCCAAGCGATTTCATGTCCCACTCCGTCCTGATTTTCTTGCTTCTTGCCCCAGGTAGAAACGGTCCCGGCAGGTGGCTGCCGGGACCGTGTCGGATTGCTTACTGGCCAGTGACGATCTTGGTCCAGGTGCGCGTGATGACGCGCTGGGTCTTGGGATCGTATGGCGAGACGGTGTAGAGCTTCTTTATGGTCTCGGCATCGGGATAAACCGAAGGATCCTCCAACAATGCCTTGTCGACGAATTGCTGCGAAGCCTTGTTGCCGTTTGCGTAGAGCACGTAATTCGACGACTTGGCGATAACTTCCGGCTTCATCATGTAGTTGATGAACTCGAGCGCCTCCGCCACATGCGGCGCGTCGGCAGGGATTGCCATCTGGTCGAACCACATCTGCGCGCCCTCCTTCGGCACGGAATAGCCGATTTCGACGCCCTGCTTGGCCTCGACCGCGCGGTTGCGGGCCTGGAACACGTCACCCGACCAGCCGACCGCCAGGCAGATATCACCGTTGGCGAGCGCGTTGATGTATTCGGAGGAATGGAACTTCCTGATGTAAGGCCGCACCTTGAGCAAGGTCTCCTCGGCCTTGGCGATATCATCGGGTGACGTGCTGTTCGGGTCGAGGTTGAGATATTTCAACGCCGCCGGGATGATATCTGCCGGCGAGTCCAGCACGTAGACGCCGCAGTCCTTCAATTTGGCCAGGCTATCGGGATTGAAGAAGACGTCCCAGCTGTCGATCTTGTCAGTGCCAAGCGCCGCCTGCACCTTCTTGATGTTGTAGCCGATGCCAACCGTGCCCCACATGTAGTTGACCGAGTATTCGTTGCCGGGGTCGTACTTGGCGGTGCGCTCGGTAACCGTGTCCCACATGTTGGAAATGTTGGGCAGTTTCGACTTGTCGAGCTTCTGGAACACGCCGGCCTGGATCTGGCGCGCAAGGAAATTGCCGCTGGGCACGACGACGTCATAGCCGCTGCCGCCGGCAAGCAGCTTGGTCTCAAGGATTTCGTTGGAATCGAAGGTGTCATAGATGACCTTGATGCCGGTTTCCTTGGTGAAATCGTCGATGATCGAACTGTCGATATAGTCCGACCAGTTGAAGACGTTGACGACACGATCCGCGGCGTGACCGCCGACGGTGAACAATGTCAGGAATGCCGAGGTTGCCGAAAGCCAGAGCGCTTTGCGGATCATGCTATTCTCCTTTGATGAGTGTTCCTTCACCGGCTCGTCGCGATATCAGCGCGACCGGCATTTTCTTCAGACTATTGAGCTTTCCAAGGGGCGACAAGCGCGAACTGCCGAGACCATGCAGGCGGTTCGATGAGATGGCTGGTTGCCCCTGAGGTGGCCTGGGAGGCGTGCCAATACCGTCATAGGCTTTCGCCGTGGCGCGGGCAGAGATACGACGATATGGTCCGGTCCCGATCGGACCGGCTGGGAGACTTGGCAAGATACGCCTGTCTTGTTGTTGCCGTATCCCCAGCCTGCCCGTGCTGCAGCGACGTTGTCAATGGCAAAGCTGCAGGCCGCTTCAATTAGGCGACGGCACCCCGGTGACCCCTGCGCGTTCGGGCCGTGCCTGGCGCTTGAATTCGAGCCCGATATGGACGAGCAGCGCCGTGACCACCACCGCGCCACCGATGATGGTGCGCCCCGACGGCACCTCGGAATGGATGAGCCAGACCCATATCGGGCCCAGGATCGGCTCGAACGTGCCGAGCAGAGCCGCGATGGCCGCCGGGATCAGTCGTGCGCCGGTGGCGAAGAAGGCGAGACCGAGGCCGAGATTGACCACGCCGAAGGCAAACAGAAAGCCCATGTCGCTGACTGACACGGTGAAGGTCGATGCCTGCGAGACGGCAAAGCCGGCCGCGAGCATGGTGCCGAGGCACGTCGCCGGCGTCATGCGCACGCCGGAAAACCGCCGGGTGATGACGGTGGCGACCGAGAACATGACCGCGATCAACAGCGCCAGCCCATCGCCTATGGGCGAGACGGCGCCATCCAGCGATTCCGACACCATGATGGCGACGCCGGTGATGACGGCGGCGATTGCCACCCAGGTGGCGACACCGACCCTTTCGCGAAACAACGCCCAGGCAAACAGCGCCGCCAGCAACGGCACGCCTGCCTGCATCAAAAGGATGTTGGCGACGGTGGTGTAGGCCAGCGCCACGACGAAGGCGGTCGATGCGGTGGCAAAGCAGATCCCGACGGCAAGGCCGGGCAGACCCATGTCGTGGAACAGCTTCAACGTGCCACGCCAGCCGTCACGCCAGACCATGAAGCAGACCAGGAAGGCGGCTGCCCAGACGGATCGCCAGAAAATGACCGTCCAGCTGTCACCGACAGTGATGAAGCGGGCGATGGTGCCGCCGAAGCTCCACATCAGCGCCGACAGGAAGACCAAAAGCATGCCGACGCGCTCCTCGCGCGGCGAGACGGCTGGCGATGCGACGATCGGCGATGCGGTATCGATCATGAGCGCGACTGTCGGGCTTTTGTGGACGGGACGATGCGCAAGGGACGACAAAAAGATGCTCTGTTCGCGTAACGCAAAGGCGCAGGCCGGAACTGAGCCAGCGGCCGGCGACAATTATGGCACCTTGCCCCCATTTCAGAGGACACGGCGTTACTGGAAATCGAAGGCACTCAGGCCCGTCACCATCTCGTCAAGGCCGAGCGGGCGCGTCACCGGCGGCTCGGCCCGCGCCAGGCAGCCGACGCGTTCGCAAAGCCGGCAGGCAGGCCCGACCGGCGTCGCCGCAATACTGCCGGCCTTTGCGGTGATTGCCGCACCGGGCAATGCCGCGCCATAGACGATCTCGTCCCGAAAGCCGATGTCGCAACCGAGCAGCAGCGCGGTGCGGCGCGGACGTTCCGAGAATGCGCCTTGCGGCCCTTCCAGCGTGCGGGCGATGCACAGGAACTCGGCGCCGTCGGGCATTTCCACTGCCTCGACGAAGACCTGGCCGGGTTGGGTGAAGGCAACATGCACGGGCAGCTTGGGACAGCCGCCGCCAAAGCGGCTTTGTGGAAAGCCCTGGCTGCCGGCCTTGCGGAAGCGGTTGCCTGCATTGTCGACCTCCAGCATGAAGAACGGCACCCCCGAGGCACCCTGCCGCTGCAGCATGGTCAGCCGGTTGGCTGCCTGTTCGAAGGAGACGCCGAAGCGCGAACGCAGGACATCGATGTCATAGCGGGCGCGCACGGCAGCCGCGTGAAAGGCCTGATAGGGCATCATCAGCGCATGCGCCGCATAACGGCCAAGTTCGAAGCGGGCCAGGCGGCGCGCCTCGTCGGTGCTCAGCTTGAGCGCCTGGATCTCGCCGGCGACCGCGACCGTCATGCGGATCAGGCAGGCCTCCATCGCGACTTCGCGCAACTGGTCGAACGGCGACAGGCGTTCGGACAGGAACAGGCGCTGCGAATGACGATCATAACGGCGGCGCCAGTTCGGCATGGTGGCGACCGGCAGCACCTTGACCACGATGCCATATTCGCGCTTCAGCCAGGCCTTCAGCGCGCCGAACAGATCGTCGCCGGGATCGAGCACCGAGGTGAACGCCGCGGCCTCCCCCTCGAGGGCAGCGAAATGGTTCGGCCGGCGCTCGAAAATCTCGTGCACCTCGTCGATCGGCAGGCGGGCGCCGGAAAGCGCCGTCGCCCGACCTTCGCGCGCCAAAAGCTCGTTTAGGTCGGACAGGCGCTCGGCCTGCTCGCGATAGGCGCGGAACAGTTTTATCACCGCCGCGGACGCGTTGGGCGCGGCCTCGGCAAGCTCGATCAGTTCCTGATCTCCCGGCAACTCGCCGACCAGCAGGGGATCGGTGAACACTTCCTTCAAGGCAGCGACCGACCCCCTCGCCTCGCCCTGCAGCTCGTGCGGATCGACCTTGTAGACGGAGGCCAGTCTGAGGATCAGCTGCACCGTCAGCGGCCGCTGGTTGCGCTCGATCAGATTGAGATAGGAGGGCGAAATGCCAAGACCCTCGGCCATCGCCGTCTGCGTCAGGCCCTTGGCGTTGCGGATGCGGCGGATGCGCGGCCCGGCGAAAATCTTCTGGTCAGCCACGGACTGTCCTTTACAGCATTTACACGAATTTCTGGACTCGGTCCTTTTACAATAATGACAAATTTACAACGCACCTCTGTCAAACGCAACACAGGTTTTCTCTTATATTCCGTCGGTTTCCCTGATTTTTGTGGCTGATGTCGCGCAGAAATGTAAATCCAGTCATACCCCAACGACCCCAAATTCTTGAAGCCTTGACACAGTTCAGCAATTCCTCGGAGTGACCAATGACTGATTTTTACAACCTCGTGCCATCGGCCCCGGAAGGTCGTTTCGACGGTATCGAACGGCCCTACTCCGCGGCGGATGTGAAGCGTCTGCGCGGTTCGGTGCAGATCCGTCAGAGCCTCGCCGAAATGGGTGCCAACCGGCTGTGGAAGCTCATCCATGAGGAGGACTTCGTCAACGCGCTCGGTGCCATGTCCGGCAATCAGGCGATGCAGCAGGTGCGCGCCGGGCTGAAAGCGATCTACCTGTCGGGCTGGCAGGTTGCCGCCGACGCCAACACGGCTGGCGCGATGTATCCGGACCAGTCGCTCTATCCGGCCAATGCAGCGCCCGAACTGGTCAAGCGCATCAACCGGACGCTGCAGCGCGCCGACCAGATCGAAACGTCCGAAGGCAACGGGCTTTCGGTCGAGACATGGTTCGCGCCAATCGTCGCCGACGCGGAAGCCGGTTTCGGCGGACCGCTCAACGCCTTCGAAATCATGAAGGCCTTCATCGAGGCGGGCGCCGCCGGCGTCCATTATGAGGACCAGTTGGCGTCGGAAAAGAAATGCGGCCATCTCGGCGGCAAGGTGCTGATCCCGACCGCGGCGCACATCCGCAACCTCAACGCCGCGCGCCTGGCGGCGGACGTGATGGGCACGCCGACCCTGGTCGTCGCGCGCACCGATGCGGAAGCCGCCAAGCTGCTCACCTCCGACATCGACGAACGCGACCAGCCTTTCGTCGACTACGACGCCGGGCGCACGGTGGAAGGCTTCTACCATGTCAGGAACGGCATCGAGCCCTGCATCGCCCGCGCCATCGCCTATGCGCCTTACGCGGATCTGATCTGGTGCGAGACCTCGAAGCCGGACCTGACGCAGGCCAGGAAATTCGCCGAGGGCGTGCGCAAGCATCATCCCGACAAGCTGCTCGCCTACAATTGCTCGCCCTCGTTCAACTGGAAGAAGAACCTCGACGACGCGACGATCGCCAGGTTCCAGAAAGAGCTCGGCGCCATGGGCTACAAGTTCCAGTTCATCACGCTCGCCGGCTTCCACCAGCTCAACTACGGCATGTTCGAACTGGCGCGCGGCTACAAGGCGCGGCAGATGGCGGCCTATTCCGAGTTGCAGGAAGCGGAGTTCGCGGCCGAGGCCAATGGCTACACCGCAACCAAACATCAGCGCGAAGTCGGCACCGGCTATTTCGACGCCGTGTCGATGGCGATCACCGGCGGCCAGTCATCGACCACCGCCATGCATGAATCGACCGAGCACGCGCAGTTCAAACCGGCCGCGGAATAGCGAGCAGCAAAGTACAGAGGAAACGCCCAACAGGGCCGGGAACACAGGAGAAGACCAATGGCATCGATAAGCCGCGTCAAGGAACGCGCCGAGGAACAGTCGACGACGATGAGCGTCGACCAGCAGGCGACGATCCGCATGCTGGCCAACGACCTGCACCGCCTCAACCAGTCGGTGATGAAGGCGGTCGAGGCGGGCGTCTCGGTGGAACTCGTGCGCTCGGCACGACATCACGGCGGCGACGGCAACTGGGGCGATCTGCTGATCCCGGTGATCGTCACGCAGCAGAGCCACAGCTGACTGAAATCCATGCAACCGACCCTTCACCTGCGCAGCCCCTGCGCAGGTGAATCTTCTCTTTATGAAATCCACGTATGGACAGTTGAGTACAGTAGCGTTGCTTGAAATTCACTGCTACCGGCGATGATTTCGGGCACTTTTATTTCAACTTGACACAGGCTACGATCTCACGCCAATTGCGCTCCGGATTCAACTCTGCATTGAAATAGGGGCGAGCTTCTTGGCCGACTTGTGTGCCCGGTGAATCGCGAAGGCGAGACTCCAAGACATCCGAATCCGGTGACCCGCGACTCAACCACCGAGGCGATCCGCGATCCGTCGCAGGTGCTTGTCGTCGGGAAATCGCCGATCAATCGCGTGGTGATTTCAAAGATCGTCGAGCGATCCGGGCTCAAGCCGATTTCGGAATCTCCCGACACGGCGGCAAGGATCTTGCGGTCGCTCATTCCCGGTGTGGTTGTCCTCGACGGCGGCGCCGACAACAAGGACTGCGACAATCTGATGTCCAGCATCGACGCGTTGCGCCGCGCCTCGGGCAAATCGCTGCCACCGGTAATCCTGCTGTCAACCAAGAACGGCACGACGGAAAGTCTGGGCCTGTCTGGTATCATCGACGTGGTGGTCGCCAAGCCGATCACGCCCGAACGGTTGCAACCGGTGATCGATCGCCTGATCGGCCGCTAAGGCAATTGCGGGAAAAGTACGCAGGCGGTTTTCCGTCCGGAATTGAGGCGATCACGGATCGATGATGCTTTCGATCAGTCCGGGCAGTTGTCCGAGATCGGATATCTGGCGGAACCTCGATTCGGTTACCGGCGCCTCGACATGCTCCAGCACCCATGTCAGTTCATGCGGCACATGGACACCCCAGCCGCCGGCCTCTATGGCCGGCACCACATCCGACTTCAGCGAGTTGCCGACCATCATGCTTTTCGCCGGACCATCACCGTGGCGGTTGAAGAGCCTGCTATAGGTGGCTGCATTCTTGTCACTGACGATCTCGACCGCGTCGAACAGATCGCCAAGGCCTGAGCCAGCCAGCTTGCGCTCCTGATCGAAGAGGTCGCCCTTGGTGATCAGCACGAGGCGGAATGCGCCGGCAAGCTTTTCGACCGTCTCGCGGGCGTGCGGCAAGGCCTCGATCGGATGGCTCAGCATCTCGCGGCCGGCATCGAGAATCTCCGCTATGACCGAAGCCGGCACGCGGCCTTGCGTGACCTCGATCGCCGTCTCGATCATCGACAGGGTAAATCCCTTGATGCCGAAGCCATAGACGGCGAGGTTGCGCCTTTCGGCCTCCAGCAATCGTGCCGAGATATGCTCGGCTTCGCCATGGTCGACGAGCATGGCGGCAAAGCGCTTTTCCGTCAGCCGGAAGAACTGCTCGTTCTGCCACAGCGTGTCGTCGGCATCGAATCCGATCGTTGTCAGTTTGCCGTTGGGCCGCATTCAATTTCTCGATTAAGATTTGGGGGCCTCGATTGACATGGGACGGCCGAAACTAAGCCGATTGGCGTGATTTTCAACCGCGCCGGCCAATGCCCGACGCGGCTCCCCTTCCCTTCCATAGGAGGGCACGGCTATACTCCACAATCCGCAACCCAATCTGGTGAATGATGCCGCCTGCAAAAAAGGAAGTCCGTCCGTCGAGCCGCGGAGGACGCGCCCGCACGCCTGCCTTCGTGAAAAACCAACGAGGCGTCAAGAACTGGAAGGAAGTCAGCGCCTGGCTGGAGTGGCGCGGCATCGAGGACATCGAGTGCATCACGCCCGATCAGGCAGGCGTTGCGCGTGGCAAGATGATGCCATCGAAGAAATTCACCTCCAACACCTCGCTGGCGCTGCCGTCGGCAGTCTTCATGACGACGATTTCCGGCGGCTACCCCGAGGATGGCAACGGCTTCCATTACCCGGAAGATGACGGCGACCTCAAACTCATGCCCGACCTGTCGACGCTGACGGTGGTGCCTTGGGAAGAAGACCCGACGGCCGCGGTCATCTGCGACCTCGTCCACCAGGACGGACGCTCGGTCGAGTTCACGCCGCGCAATGTGTTGAAACGTGTGGTGGCCGCCTATGACAAGCTCGGCCTGAAGCCAGTGGTGGCGCCCGAGATCGAGTTCTACCTCGTGCGCAAGAATCCCGATCCGGACTATCCGCTGACCCCGCCGGTCGGCCGGTCGGGACGCGCGATCGGTGGCGGCGCCGGCTATTCGATCGCCGGCGTCAACGAATTCGACGAACTGATCGATGACATCTACCATTTCTCTGAAAGCCAGGGCCTGGAGATCGACACGCTGATCCACGAGGAAGGCGCTGGCCAGCTGGAGATCAATCTGCGCCACGGCGACCCGATCGAACTGGCCGACCAGGTGTTCATGTTCAAGCGCACCATTCGCGAGGCGGCGCTGAAGCACGAGATCTACGCCACCTTCATGGCCAAGCCGATCCAGGGGCAACCCGGCTCCGCCATGCACATCCACCAGTCGATCATCGACAAGAAGACCGGACGGAACATCTTTTCGGCCGCTGACGGATCGGAAACCGACGACTTTTTCCACTTCATCGGCGGCATGCAGAAGCATGTGCCGAACGCACTTGTGATGTTCGCGCCCTATGTCAATTCCTACCGCCGGCTGACGCAGGCGGCGTCGGCGCCGGTCAACAACAAATGGGGCTATGACAACCGCACCACGGCGTTTCGTGTGCCGCGCTCGGATCCGGCGGCGCGGCGCGTCGAAAACCGCATCCCGTCCTCCGATGCCAACCCCTATCTGGCGCTGGCGGCATCGCTTGCCTGCGGGCTGATCGGCATCACCAACAAGATCAAGGCCGAGCCTCCCGTGCTGACCACAGCCAATGCCGACGAAATCGACCTGCCGCGTGGCCTGCTCGAAGCCGTCGACCTGTTCGAGGGCGACGAGGAACTCTGCGCGCATCTGGGCAAGTCCTTCGCCGCCACCTATGCGGCGATCAAGCGGGCGGAGTTCGAGACCTTCATGGAAGTGATCAGCCCGTGGGAGCGGGAGTATTTGTTGCTGAATGTGTAGGGAATAGGGCAGTAGGGCAGTAGGGCAAGGATGGCGGCCAAGATTGAATCGTACAGGGATTTAATTGTCTGGCAGCAAGCTATGGATCTGGCGGTATCGATCTACGAAACAACCAGAGCTTGGCCAAGGGATGAACTCTACGGACTGACGACTCAGGTACGCCGTGCAGCCACATCCGTTCCCGCCAACATTGCCGAAGGTTACGGGCGAGAAAGCCGAGCTTCCTATCAGCAATTTCTCAGGATTGCCCAGGGATCCCTCAAGGAACTGGAGACCCATCTGCTAATCGCGCAACGCGTCGGAATCGCCTCGCACGAGACGGTCGAACCCTTGATGACCCGCAGTGAGAGTGTAGGAACGCTCTTGCGGCTTCTGATCCGAAAACTGTCACCGGAATAGCCCCACCTACTGCCCTACTGCCCTACTGCCCACCATGCCTAATGCACAACTGCCCAACTGACGACGACTACAACTGGCGAGCAGGAGATAATCACAAAAG
>NZ_JAMYUI010000025.1:0-124082 GCF_040322895.1 Mesorhizobium sp. M0088 | reverse complement strand
ACAATCTCGGCTTCAACCTGAGCTACAAGGTCTACGACGCCGACGACACGGCCGCCACGGCCGCGACCGGCACGCTGACCGTGACCGTGGATGATGATTTACCGACGGTGGCGACCAACCTCGCCGTCCAACTCGACGACGACGCGCTTGCCGGCGGCAACCCCGGCGGCACGGGTGACGTCACTCCCGACACCGCCAACCTCACCGGAACGCTGGCACACAGCTACGGCGCCGATGGCGCCGGCTCGACACTGCTGTCGGGTGCCGGCCTGCCGACCTCGTCGGTGGTGGAAGGTGCCTTCATCCAGACGGTGAACGGCACCGGCACATTGTTGACGATCAGCCAGATCCAGAACGGCATCGCGGTGGCGGTGATGTCGGTGTCGCTGTCGAACACGACGGCCGGCGCCTACACGGTCACCCAGCTGCATGCGATCGACCACCCGGCGGGCGCCAACGAGAACGACGTGGCGTTCACGGTCGGCTACACGACAACCGATCATGACGGGGATACGGCGACCGGCTCGCTGACGATTAATGTTGATGACGATACCCCAACGATCACCGGCATTCAGGACGCGATCATGCCGAACATCAGCGGCACTGATGTTCACGGCACCTGGCAGCCATCCTTTGGAGCGGATGGGCTGAGCCTTACTTCGGCGATCACCTTGGCTATGGGGACTGCACCCGCCGGGTTGACCTATATCTTGACCGGCCACGGGACGAATGGTGCCGGCGACACCATCAATCAGGTCGACGTGAAGAGTGGAACGACGACTCTCTACACGTTCTACGAGTACACGCACTACGATCCGGCAACCCACTCGTCCGAGATGTTCGCCTACACAAACCTTGCGGATGCGCAGGGCGCCACCGGCGCGAACGAATACTTCACGCTGACTGTCGCAGCTGATGGGACCTACGACTTCCACCTTGTGACGAACAGCCTGCAGTCGACCAATACGTTCGATATCACGGGGGTCCATCCGGGTAACGGCAACTACGCGACGATCATCAACAACGTTGGCAGCTTCGGCAACGGTGCGGTTCCAGCCAGTGGCTATGATGTCCTTATCGATGGGTTCAACGCGTCAAACGTCAACGACAACGTATACATGAACAATAACGGGTTGGGGGTCGGCAACGGCAACCTGGACACGAACGAAACCCTGACCTTCAAGTTCGCTCTGCTTCAGGATCAAGTCTCAATGGCCATCGGAAAAAGCGGAAACGCTGTGTCCGAGCATTTCCTGGTGACCATTTGGGATACGACGCACACCATCTCCGCCACTTGGAATGTAACCCAAGCGGACGGCACGCCGCTGATTATCGACGCGGCCCATTGGGGGACCAACGGATCGAACAGCGGGGCGTTCTTCGACTTCAGCGAAGCGGATGTGAAGAACATCTCGAGCGCAAGTAGTGAGGATCCCAAGCTCGTGATCCTGTCGCTTACCTACAACTCGCAGACGATCATTAGCGACACGACGCTGAATTTTGTGCTTGGCATCACCGATCATGATGGCGACTCCGTCACCAGTTCGGACAATCTGTCCGTCTCGCTAGTCGGAACCCATACCGGCTCCGGCTATCAGGAGACGGGTACCACGACTGCGGAGGTGATTGCCGCGAGTTCGGGTGCCGACACGCTCAACGGCGGAACCGGCCCCGGCGACACCGTCGACTACAGCAATGCGTCGGGCGCGGTCACGATCAATCTGTCAACGCAGACAGTGAGCGGAGCGGGTGCGAGTGGCGACACGATTAGCAACTTCGAGAATGCCATCGGCTCGCATTTCGCAGATACATTGACCGCCCACAACACCGGAAGTGCACTGTGGGGCGGGGGAGGCGACGATACGTTGATTGGCGGCAACGGCAACGACCTGCTCATCGGCGGCGCTGGCCATGACACGATGACCGGCGGCATCGGCGCCGACACGTTCAAGCTCGACGACCTGAATATCAAAGATCTCATCATCGACTACAATAAAGGCGAAGGAGATCAAATCGACCTGACTGCGTTGTTCGACAAGGCTGCAGGGACCATCGACGACTACGTGCATTACGACACCAGCACCAAGACGTTGAGCGTCGACACCGATGGTTCGGGCAATGCGGCCAATTTCGTGGCCGTTGCCGAGTTGCAGAACGGACCGACCACTGCCGGCGCCATCACGATACTCTACGACGACACGGCGCACGTACAACACACGGCCACTATCTAACGCCATAGCGCGCGACCACGCGACTATGTTATACATCGCTAATATCGAGGGGAGCTCAACATGAAACGTTCTGCAAGACTGCTGGTTTCCGCTGCGACGCTGTTGCTGGCAGTCGGGTCGACGGGTTATGCCGCCGACATCATCGAAGGTCCGACGGGCGACTATTGCCGTGTCGTGGGGACGTCCAACCTGGTGCTGAACGACAACATCGTCGATCTCAGGGAGCAGGTGGTGAAGCTGATGGACGAGTCGGTGGTCGTCGCCAACAGCTCGGAGTGGATCAACTCGTCGCGTCCCGTCTTCGTCTGGGCATCGGAAGCCAAGGTCGCCTGCGGCATGGCTTACGGCTATCTCAAGACGAACTACAAGGACGAAGACACCCTCAACAAATGCGAGTGTTTTCACGATCGCATGGTCGAGTACATGCACTGACCGGATAGGCGAACCCACGCCTGTTGGCCATCATGACAGCCGACGGATCCTTCCTGAAGGCGGTCGCGGGCGCGATCGTGTTGTTTGGCTTTGTCCAAACGGTCACGCCGGCCAGTGCCAACTGGCTGGAACGACCGTCCGTGAAACAACGGCTTTCGGCCGGCCTGAAGCAGGCAGTGCGCTGTGATCCGGCCACGGAGTGGACCCGGCAGACATTCAAGGCATTTGCCAGCTGCCAGGCATCGATCCATGGCCTGGAGCCGCTGCTGGCGCATGCGGTGATGGAGATCGAAAGCGGCTTCGATCCCGGCGTGCAAGGCGCCGACGGCGAAGTCGGCCTGATGCAGGTGATGCCGGCGACGGCCAGGATGCTCGGCTTTCGAGGTTCTCTGGACGATCTGAGCGCGCCGGCGACCAACATCGCGCTGGGAGTCAGATATCTTGCACAGGCCAACAGGCTGGCCGGGGGCGATCTGTGCACCACCGTCATGAAGTATCGCGCCGGGCACAATGAAAGCCGGTTCTCGGCCCATTCGGTCCGCTACTGCCAGCGTGCGCGGGCAATCCTGGCAAGGGAGGGGATTGAAGTGACCGGGCCGTTGCCGGTGGCGACGTTCGGCTTTTCCGCCTTTTCAGGCGGTGAGGGTGGAGCCGCTGCCCAATTCTGGCCGGGGAAGGGGGCAAAGGGCGTTTGCGTGCGCCGCCTGTTCGTGCCCGGGCCGCGATACATGAAATGCGCCGACTATCGAAGTGCCGGGCAAGCAAGGCAGATCAGGACGCTCAGAGGCAGGCTTTTCGGCGGCTAAAAGAACTACAGACGGCACTGCAAGTCCGCCGTAACATGCGTTGGAGACCAGACCGGGAACAATATCCGGCGGCACATAGGGGTGGAGCATTCATGGAAGCTGGCCGACAGGTCCACTGTCCGCGGACATGGGCAATCGCCTTGGCGCTCGCCGCGATCGTGTCGGGCTGCCAGTCGAAAGGCGGCGTGTCCGAAGTGCTCGATCCGGCGGCGGTTGCCGCGCCTGCCGGGCAGAATGGGGCCGCTGTTACCGGTCCCGTCCAGGCGACCCAGTCGCTGGGCACCGGTTCGACCAAAGTCACGATGCTGCTGCCGTTGTCCGGCTCCGGAACAGCGGGCGAAAACGGCAGGAAGATGCTGGATGCGGCCAAGCTGGCGATGACGGATATTGGCAATGGACTGCTTACGCTGACGGTAGAAGACACCAAAGGCGACAGCGCACTGGCCGGCAAAATGGCGATAACGGCCATAACGACGGGCTCGAAGGTCGTGATCGGCCCGACCGAACTGACGGCAGCCCAGCATATTGCCACGCTGTCTGGATCGAAGCGGCCACCGGTCCTGGCGCTCGCCGATAATTTCGCCGGTGGCGCCGGGGTTTATGCCGTGCTCCTTGGCGAAGCGGACAGCGCCGCCGCGGGCGCTGCGGGACTAGCCGCGAAAGGCAGCAAGAAGTTCGTACTGCTTGTCGCGGATGGCCCAAACGCCGGCGCCATGGAGAAGCGGGTCGCAAACAGCCTCAGCATCTACGGCGCGGCGCTCGCGGTCACTCTCCGATATTCCGCCGGCGACGGCGCCGCGAAGGCGGTCGACGAAATGGGCTCACTCGTGGACGCCCCCGACGCCGTCATTGTCGCCAGCGGCAATGGCAGTCCGTCGCCTGTCCTTGCCGCCCTCAAATCGAAGGGCATTCCGGGAAAGACTGTCTCCGTCGTCGGAACGAACCGTTGGCTGGAGCACCCCATGGATCCGCTCTTAGAGGGGGCGTTTATCGCCACGCTCGATCCAAGTGAAACCGGGCCGATCGCCGACCGCTTCAGGACGGCATACAACTATCCGGCTGACGTCAATGTGGCCTATGCCTATGACATGGTTGCCCTGACGGCAGGGATTGCCAGCGCGATCGGGCCTGATGGCTTCAGCAAAAAGGTTCTCGAGAATCCAAACGGCTTTCGCGGGTCGACCGGCCTGTTCCGGTTTCGGGCCGACGGATCTAGCGAACGCTCGATGCCGTTCTATCGGATTGAAAAAGGTGCGCTCAAGCTGGTTGCCAAATCGACGTCGGGTTTCTGACCGGCGCAAATCCCTAAGATCCTGTTCAAGCTGATGGGCAGGCCGGGCCGCAGCCGCTTGGCGATCGCGCTCGGAAGCCTGCTGCTTCTGGCCGGGATACTGCTGATCATTCAAGGTGGGGCGTTGCTTTCGGTCGATCGGCCTGTCCGTGCCCCGTCGCGGGATGTTGACGATACGCAGCCTATCCGGCCGGTTGCCCCGGTAGCCGGCGCACAACGCCTGGAGCCGGCGCGCAAGGTTGCTCAAGACCTGATCGCTCCGCCACGGCTTGATCCCGCTGAGATCGAACGGGCCGAGCCCCGTCCGCCACTCAGCGAGCTCGGTCTCGCCGTGCCCCCGAAAACGCCAATGCCCGGGGATTGGCGGGAGGTCTTGCTCTACCGCCCGGTTGCCACATCGTCGGCGATGTTCGCATCCATGGGCCGCAAGGTGGTCATCAGCGGAGTGCGGGGCATCGATCTCGACAGCTCCTGCTCGTTTCATGACGTCACCTGGCCTTGCGGCCTTCGCGCACGCGCCGTTTTCAATTCCTGGCTGAGGGGACGCGCCTTGCACTGTTTCGTACCGCCGGACGTCGAGCGTTTTGCCGTCGCCGCGCCATGCAGGCTGGGCAAGCAGGATGTTGGCGCCTGGCTGGTCTCCAACGGCTGGGCCACGGCGCTGCCGAGCGGCATCTACGGCAAGGCGGAGGCGACAGCCCGAAAGGCTGAGATGGGCATATTCGGCCCGGCACAATAGCCTGCCATTCATTCCCTGATGTTTTGTTTGTCAATCGCCACGGGCGCAGCCTTGATGGGGTCATCACGCAATCGATTAAATTGCAAGCTTCCTTGAAACTGAAATTGCAACACACCGGCCTTATACCAGCCCAACCACAGGAGATCGGCCAGTGATAAAGACTATGGCGAGCACCACCGACCAAGCATGGAAAAGCGTCGCTTTGCTGACCTTTCTGGGAACCGCTGCAATCCTGGGCGTTTCCGTCGGCCTCAATTACCTGCTCCTGTTCTCCGAGGCGCTGACGCCATTTGGGCGCAGCATGATCACGGCAATCCTGTTGCCCGTTGTCCTTGGCGTTCCGCTTTTTCTGTTCGTTGGATTGAAACAGATCGAGCTTCGTCGCTATCGCCGGGAACTCGACAAGTCGGCAACCTTCGACACCATGACCGGCTGCCTGAACGGAGCGGTCTTCACGTCGATGGTCGAAAAAAGAACGGCACGGCCGTCGGTGCCGGGGCCGAAATCGGGCGCCTTCCTGGTCATCCATTCGGAACATCTGCGGTCCATCAACCTGCGCTTTGGTCTTGAATGGGGCGATCAAGCCTTGCGGCTCATAGCCTCGACCATACAATCGTCGGTGCGTGCGGAGGATCTGGTTGGACGCATGGGAACGTCGATGTTCGGGGTTTTCCTCGCCGGCGCGACCGAAGCAGAAGCCAGGGAAATCGGCGAGCGTATCCGGGCGCGCATCGCGCAAGTCTATTTCGCGCCAAAAGGGACCGAGGATGCCCTGACCGTCAAGGTCGGCGGCGTGGTGTTCGAAAACCAGGTGGAGTTCGCGGACATGTTCCGGTCCGCCGAGCAGCGCATGGCCGGCGTCCAGGACGGAGCCGCGTTTGAACTGACGCATCTCCATAGCTGACCATCGCTGGGAACCAGAGCCATTCGGAAACCAGGGGAACTGTCGGACGCGGCCGCGGTTACGCTGACGACGACGGGGTAGCCCGTGAAGACGCCGCCCAGGTTTCGGCGATGGCGACGATCGCGGCGTTGATCGGTCCGCTCGGGATCGCCGGCATCACCGAGGCGTCGACGACAAAGGCATTGTCGAAGCCGTTCAGCCGCAAGTCAGGATCGACGACGGCCTCAGTGTCACGACCCATCCGGCAGGTGCCGGCCGGATGGTGATGGGTGGAAGCAGCCCTGGCGATGAAAGCATCGAGTTCGGCATCGGACTGAACCGGTGCACCTGGCAGGATCTCCGTATCGCGCCATTCGCCCAGGGCCGCATGATGGCCGACCATGCGCGCCCGCTTCAACGCCATCCTGAATGTCGCGCGATCGTGTTCGGTTTCGAGGTAATGCGGGTCGATGACCGGCGCATCGTTGCGGCTCGGGCCGCTCGGTGTGATGCGCCCGCGGCTTGTTGGATGAGTGACGCCGCACAGGATGGTAAAGGCCGAGCCATAAAGCGGGGTCTTCAGGCCCTCGGCCGCAGACGGCGCGACGACGCAGGCCAGCACGATATCGGGACTTCCCGTGGAGCGGGTCGGGTCATCGCTGTGCAGGTACATCAGCGATTCGGAGTGCTGCAGGCGGGAGGGCGGCACCGGCTTCTTCGTGCTGTAGACATTTCCGAGAGCAAGCAGATGATCCTGCAGGTTGCGGCCGACATCGCCCCGATCGGCAAGGCAACGTATGTGAGCCTGCTTCAGCGTATCCGGGCAACCAATACCCGACCGCATGAGGATGAGCGGCGAGGACACGGCGCCGGCGCAAAGAACGATCCGGTCGGCGGACAGCGTTCCGGTCTCACCCCCGCACACCACGCTCACGCCCGTGACCTTGTGGCCGTCCAGCACCAGGTGCTCGACCTCGTGGCCGGCGAGCAAGGTCAGGTTCGGCCGCGCCATGACCCGCGGCGGCAGATAGGCGTCGGCGACGCTCAGGCGCTTGCCGTCACGTATGTTGAGTGAATTGGGACTAGTGCCGACCAGTTCGCCGCTGTTGTGGTCGCTCAGGGCGGGAGCACCCATGGCGCGCCCGGCGGCGATGTAGGCCCGCACGACCGGACTGACTTCGGCGTCCGGCAGATAGACGTCCAGCGGGCCACTCTTGCCGCGTGTCGGCCCGTCGAAGGCAGTGAAGGCTTCGCTGCGGATGAAGCCCGGCAACAACCCCCGATAGGACCAGCGCTCGCCGCCAGCTTGCGCCCAGGGTTCGAAATCATCGGCATGGCCGCGCACATAGGCCATTGCATGCAGGCAGCTCGAGCCGCCGACGATCCTGCCGCGCGGCCATTCATGGACGCGGTTGGCGGTGAAGGGCTGGGGCACGGTCCGGTAGCTCCAGTCGTAGGCGCGGCCCTGGAGCATCGTCCATTTCAGCGGATCGGCGATGTCGGGATCGGCCGGCATCGCCCCGGCCTCGATGAGGCCGACCTGGCAAGACCGGTCTTCACTGAGCCGGCTGGCAACAACCGAGCCTGCGGATCCCGCGCCGATCACCAGCACGTCGAAATGACGTTTCAATTTGAAATTCCCCGCACAGGCTCACTATCGGAAGCTGATACGATCACGCGGCAAAGGCGCCGGCATTCGACCGTTCCATGATCTGTCTCTGCACGGACAAAAGGTGCGCGCGCATTGCGGCCTCTGCCGCTTCGGGATCGCGCTGCGAGATCGCCTCGGCGATCAGGCGATGCTCGCCGTCGCGGTGGGCGATCCGCTTGGGGCAGGTGGGGGCTGCGGTGCGCGCAACTTTCACCCGCGCATCGACGCCGACCTGGCGCAGCATCTTGTAGAATTCCGCGGCGAGATGGTTGCGGGCCGCGGCAACGATCGCGAGATGGAAAGCGAAGTCGACCTCACCCGACGGGGCGTTCTCCGGCGTGGTTGCCGCGTCGAGGATCCGCGCCGTCTCGAAAGAGGAGGCGCGCAGCGACGCCAGTCGGGCAAGGCCCGGCTCCATGATCAGGCGCAATTCCAGGACCTCGATCGGATTGGTTACCCTGACCAGTTCCTCGCCATATCTCGGAAGGGCGGTCGGCGCCCGCCTGGCGCGCGCCGGTTTGAGGTCGCCCGAAAGGCGCAGCACTTCAAGCGCCTTGCGAAGCTGATGGCGCTTGACGCTCAGATGTTGCGCAAGATCGCGCTCGGACGGAAGCTTGCCGCCGCCCTGCTGCAACTGGCGGACCGCGGCGATGATGTCGTCGAGATCCGATGGTCCGACCTGCGGCTCGAATGCGCTCAAAACCAAATCTCCTGTCCGATTGGCAGACCGCCGACTCAACGTCCCGACATCATATTGTGACACGAAAACCTGTTCGACGGCACTCAACCAATTCAACCAATCTACAGCTGTACGCAATGGTTGACAACACCAGTTGCGCGATGGTTGACTGCCCATGTCGACGGTTGCCATCGCGGCGGGCCGTTTTCTCCCGAGGATCACGCATGCCGGCTGGCGAAACCTTTGACTACGTCATTGTCGGTGCGGGATCGGCCGGCTGCGTGCTGGCGAACCGGCTGAGCGAGGACCCTGCCGTATCGGTGCTTCTGCTGGAGGCGGGGGATTGGGACCGCGATCCGATGATCCACATCCCGCTCGGCTGGGGCAAGATACTGACCGAGCGCCGCCACGACTGGATGTATTTCTGCGAGCCCGAGGCCAATGTCGGCGGGCGCAAGGTCGAATGCGCGCGCGGCAAGGTCATCGGCGGCTCTTCCTCCACCAACGCCATGGCTTATGTGCGCGGCAATCGCGGCGACTACGATCGCTGGGCGGCAAGCGGCCTGACGGATTGGTCGTTCGACAAGGTGCTGCCCTACTTCAAGAAGCAGGAGCACTGGGAAGCGGGGGAAAGCCGGTACCGTGGTGGCAGCGGGCCGCTGAACACCCAGTTCTGCCGGTACAAGGACGAACTGATCGATGCCTTCGCCACAGCCAGCCGTGATGCCGGATACCCGCAGACCGACGACTATAACGGTGCCATACAGGAAGGCTTCGGCCGGCTGCAGATGACGATCGCCAACGGCCGCCGCTGCTCGACCGCGACCGCCTATCTGCGGCCGGCCATGCGCCGCGGCAATGTCAAGGTGCTGACCGGCGCGATGGCGACGAAGATCCTGCTCAGGGATGGGCGCGCGGCGGGCATTGCCTACACCAGAGGCGGGGCGAGCCATGAAGTTCTGGCGCGGCGCGAAGTCCTGCTTGCCGGCGGCGTCATCAACACGCCGCAGCTGATGATGCTGTCAGGCATAGGCGACGGCGGTGAGCTCGCGGCGCATGGCATCGAGACGAAGGTCGATCGTGCGCAGGTTGGAAAGAATTTGCAGGACCACGTTTCGGTCATCCTGATGTATCGGCGCAAACAGCCGGGACCGTTTCTCAAGATGATGCGGGCCGATCGTATCGGGCTGGATTTCGTCAAGACCTATCTCACCGGAAAGGGCTTTTCGGGAGATGTGCCTGGCGGCGTCGTGGCATTCCTGAAGAGCGACGCAAGCCGGCCGCTGCCGGACGTGCAGCTGCTTTTCACCGCTGCACCGCTGGGGGCATGGCCTTATATGTCGCCGTTCAAGGCGCCGTTCGCCGACGGCTTTGCGACCCGTATCGTTGCGGTGCAGCCGGAGAGCCGCGGCAGCGTCAGGCTGGCGTCGAGCGATCCGGTCGCCGCGCCGCTGATCCACCAGAACTTCCTGTCTTCGCAGCGCGACTGGCAATCGCTTCGCGCCGGCTTTCGCGTTGCGCGCAACCTTGCCAGCCAGCCGTCCATGGCTCCGTTCGTTGGCGCGGAGTTCTTTCCCGGCCCGAAATGCGAGAGCGACGAAGAGATCGACGAGCATATCCGCAAGACCTCGATCACCGTGCATCATCCGGCCGGCACGTGCCGTATGGGCGTCGATGCGGCATCGGTGGTCGATCCGGAATTGCGGGTGCGCGGCATCGCCGGACTTCGTGTCGTGGACGCCTCGGTCATGCCAGACCTCGTCTGTGGTAACATCAATGCGGCGGTCATCATGATCGCCGAAAAGGCCGCGGATCTGATCCGCAGCCGCGCTCAACAGAGCGTGGCGGCCTGATAGAGGCGGCCGGAATACAACCAAAGTCTTTTGGTTGAGACTGAAAAACTGCGTTGGTTGGACTGTCATGCGCTTCCGCATGGCCGTGGCGAAGCGGTTTCACACCCTGATTGCGAGCCGTATCTCGCGCATTTCTAGGCTATTCTGCCTATTTCTGGGCATTTGCCTCCCAAAAATGCACCTCAACCAAAAACTTATAAAATTCGCAATTTGGCTATTGTCGAGCAAAACCAATGCGAATACGGTTGAGTTGGTTAGAAGTATTTTCTTCGTGACGAGAGGTGTCCGATATGTCCCTGGCGCAACCAGCTAACGATGTGCTCACCAACAAGAAGGCAGCACTCAAGGGCCTCTATGACGCCCTCTACGCAAAGAACATGTTTCCGTTCTGGGCGACGTCGGAAGGCGTCGATCATGACGAGATCAAGCAGCTGATGGCGACGTCGAAGGCCGTTCCCTTCGTGTGGTCCTATTCGGACATCGAGCCGCTGCTGCAGCGCGCCGCCGAACTGGTGACCATGGACGACAGTGAGCGCCGTTCGCTGATCCTGGTCAATCCCGGTCTTGCGCCCAAGCGTGCATCGGTCAGCACCATGTACACCGCCTACCGCCTGAACGATCCCGACGAGATCATGCCGCCGCACAAGCACTCGCCGAGCGCCATCCGCTTCGGCCTGACCGGCAAGGGCAATTTCACCGGCGTCGAGGGCGAAGACGTGGTCTTCGGCCCGGGCGACATGGTGCTGACGCCCAACGACGCCTGGCACAATCATGGCACCGTCGGCGGCGAGCAGGCGGTCAACCTGTCGGTGCTCGACCTGCCGCTGGTCGAAACGCTGCATGCCGTCCATTTCGACCACAAATACACCGAGATGGTCGATGGCAAGGAAGTCGAGAAGAAGGTGCAGACCGCCCGCTATCCCGGTGACTACTCACAGCGCATCTATGGCGAGGGTGGCCTGATGCCGCGTTTCGTCGATCACAAGCGCGGCGGCGGCCTGTCGTCGCCGATGTATGTCTATCGCTGGGAGAAGATGGAAGCGGTTCTCGACGCCCACAAGGATTGGGATGGCGACCCCCATGAAGGCATCGTCATCGACTATGTCGATCCGACCACCGGCGGACCCGTCTTCCACACCATCAATTTCTACGTGCAGATGCTGCGTCCCGGCGAGAAGACCTTGCCGCAGCGCGAGACCGCCAGCCTGCTCTTGGCGCCGTTCCGCGGCAACGGCCATTCGATCATCGACGGCAAACGTTATGACTGGAACCAGTTCGACACCATTGCCATACCTGGCGGTTCCTGGGTCGAGCATGTCAACGGCTCGTCGAGCGAGCCGGTGATCTTCTTCGGCGCCACTGATGCGCCGACGCAGAAGGCGCTGCTCCTCTACAAGCGCTGGGGCCGCAACCAGGCCGGCGATCTGCTCCGCCTCGTCTAGTTTCCGGCCCTTCGGCAAGCACTGTCCCGCCGCGATCGGCGGCGGGGACATCGAAATGACGTTTCAGCAGCAAGGGCGTATGCATTTGGTTTCGGCGTTCAACACCAAGCAGATCGGCCATGTCGACTGTCCAGGCGGCGGCCAGGTCTGGGTCGATGGCAACATCCTTTATATCGGTCACATGCGGCCGCCGAGCGGCACGACGCTGGTCGACATTTCCGACCCGCGCAATCCTCGCAAGATAGCCACGATCGATGTTCCGCCCGGCTGGCATTCGCACAAGGTGCGCGCCAAGGACGGGCTGATGATCATCAACCACGAGCGCTTTGGTGATGCCGGCCCGGCCGATTTCGGCGGCGGACTGGCGCTTTACGACACAACCAAGCCGGCGCAGCCCAAGCTCATCTCGAAATGGATAACCGGCGGCAAGGGCGTCCACCGCTACGACTTCGACGGCCGTTACGTCTACATCTCGCCGACCGCCGACGGTTATGTCGGCAACATCGTGATGATCCTCGACCTGATCGATCCCACGAAGCCGGTCGAGGTCGGACGCTGGTGGATACCCGGCCAGTGGACGGGTGGCGGCGAAGAATACCCGTGGCATGACTATGTCACGCCGCGTTGCCACCATCCTCTGCGCATGGGCGACCGGCTCTATGTCAGCTACTGGCATCACGGGCTGTTCATCCTCGACATTTCGGACATCACCAAGCCGAAGCTGGTCTCGCACGTCAATTCGAGCCCGAGCTTTCCGCATCCCACCCACACCTGCCTGCCGATCCCACAGCCGCTCAAGGGCCGCAACATCATGGTGGTGGCCGACGAGGATGTCGCCAAACTGCGACCTTCACCGCCGGCCTTCACCTGGATCTACGACATCACCGACGAGACCAACCCGTTGCCGATCTCGACCTTCCAGGTGCCTGGCCTCGACCCGGATGGCGCGCCGCAACCGCCGATGACGGGCTGCCACCAGCCCTCCGAGCGGTTCAATGGAACCGTCATTCCGTTTGCATGGTTCGCGCAGGGTCTGCGCCTCGTCGACATCGCCGATCCGTTCGCGCCAAAGGAAGTCGGCCATTTCATGCCCGACGCGCCGGAGGGGGCGGAGCGTTCCTCGTCCAACGACGTGACCATCGACGACCGTGGCATCGTCTACCTGATCGATCGCATCCGTGGCGTCGACATCATCGAAACCAGTGTTCTCTAAGGGGGGTATGTTGAGCGACAGCACGCGAAAATCCGCCAGCCACTACGCCATCGGCAACAAGAACCCGAACCTGCCGTTTCATCCGGCGGTGCGTGCCGGCGATTTCATCTTCGTCTCGGGCCAGGTGCCGAAGGACGAGAACAACAACATGATCAGCGGCACGATCGAGGAAGAGACGCTGGCGACGCTGAAGACCATCGCGCGCGTCATCGCGCATGAAGGCGCGACGCTGTCGGATGTCGTGCGGATCACCACCTATCTCGAGGATACGCGCGATTTCGGCCGCTACAACAAGGCGTTCCTCGAAGGGATCGGCGACGCCGTTCTGGCACGCACGACCGTCGAGGCAAAGGCGGTCATCAACACCAAGATCGAAATGGACGCCATCGTCTACAAGCCGCTGCCGGCGAGCAAGTAGGCCTTGGACTAGCGAGGAGACGACATGTACAAGCTGTTAGGCCGCCAGACATCAGGCAACGTCCAGAAGGTGCTCTTCATGCTCGAAGAGCTGGGAGCCTCCTACAAGCGCGAGGATTATGGCCGCCAGTTCGAGAACACGCAGACGGCGGAATACAAGGCGCTCAACCCGACCTCCAAGGTGCCGACGCTGGTCGACGGCGACACCGTGATCTGGGAGTCCAACACCATCCTGCGCTATCTCGCGGCATTCGGCGGCGAACAGTTGAATGGCGCCACGCCGGCGGAAAAGACCGAGGTCGAGCGCTGGATGGATTTCCTGCTGGCTGCGGTCAATCCCGGCTACCTGGCGGCCTTCAAGGGCGCCAAGCTCACGCCCGAGGAACAGACCGCCGAATACAAGGAACAAGTGAAGGACCTTGTCGCGCAGCTCAAGATCGTCGACGGCCACCTGGCCGGCAAGGACTTCCTGGCGCTCGGCAAGCTGACCCTTGCCGACATCGCCTGCGCGCCGATCCTGAAGCGCTGCGTCGACTTCAAGATCGACCGGCCGTCAATGCCCAATCTGGAGCGCTGGGTGGCCGCAATCGCCGCCCGGCCGGCTTTCAAGGCGGCAACCACCGCTGCTCCCGCAAAGGCGGCATGATGATCAAGCGCGCCGCTCTCATCGGACTGGGAACGATGGGTCCAGGCATCGCCGCGCGGCTTTCGCGCGGCGGGCTCGATGTGACGGCGTATGATGTTTCGCCAGGGGCAATCGAGCGCGCCCGCGGCATGCTCGATCTCGCCGGCGGCGTGCTCGACCGTCTCGACATCGAGGCGCCCGGGACTGGCGCCGGCAGCGTGCGTTTCGTCGAGACGATCGCCGAGGCCGTCGATGGCGCCGAACTGGTGATCGAGAACGTGCCCGAGAATATCGACATCAAGGCGCAGACCTATCGCGGCATCGATCCGCTGATCGGCCCGTCCGTCATCGTCGCCTCCGACACGTCGGGCATCCCGATCACCAAGCTGCAGGCGCATATCTCGCATCCCGAGCGGATGGTCGGCATGCACTGGTCGAACCCGCCGCACATCATCCCGATGATCGAGGTGATCGGCGGCGAAAAGACCGCGCCTGAAACCGTGGCTGTTATCCGCGATCTCATCCGGTCGATCGGCCTGCTGCCGGTGGTGGTGAAGAAGGACGTTCCAGGCTTCGTCGAGAACCGCGTGCTCTATGCGCTGCTGCGCGAGGCGGTCGATCTTGTCGAGCGCGGCGTCATCGAGCCGGAAGACCTCGACACCTGCGTATCCTGGGGCATCGGCTACAAGATCGCCGTCATCGGCCCGATGGCGCTGCTCGATATGGCGGGGCTCGACATCTACAAATCCGTCTCGTCCTTCCTGAATGCCGATCTCTCCAACCGCGACGATGTCGCGCCGATGGTGCTGGAGAAAACGGCTGCGTCGAAGTTCGGCATCAAGTCGGGCGAGGGCATGTTTGCCTACACGCCCGAGCAGACAAAGGCGCTGCAAGGTGAACGGGCGCGCAAGCTCGTCGCGGTGCGGCGCATCCTGGAAGGCCGGGAGTAGCCAATGTCACATGGTGCGCAGAGGGCAGGCCGGTTCGAGGAGTTCCACCGGTCGGCTGTTTGTGTGAAGGGCGCCTTCGCCATCAAGATGGTGCGGGTGCGACAGAAAACAGCGCGCGGGGCGGCAAGCCATGCGCATTGAAACCATCCGGGCCGCCGGCGACAAGCCGGCCCATATCCGCCATGACGATCTGATCTCCGCCAAGGGCGTTTCGGTGGTCATGGCCCGGCAGCTGATACTCAGCAACATCGATCTTTCGGTGCCAAAGGGATCGTTCGTTTCCCTTATCGGCCCTTCCGGCTGTGGCAAGAGCACCTTGCTCAAGGTGCTGGCCGGACTGGTGCAGCCGACCCAGGGCAGCGTTTCGATCGCCGGGCTCGCGCCGACCGAGGCGGCGCGCAAGCGGATGATCGGCCTCGTCTTCCAGGACGCCAACCTGCTCCCCTGGAAAAACGCCGTCGACAATGCCTCGATGCTGCTCAGCATCGCCGACAAGTCGCTGTCGCGCTCGGATCTGCGGGCGCGCGGGCAGGAGATGCTGGAGCTGGTGGGGCTGGGCGACAGCGCCCACAAGCGGCCAAACGAGCTGTCGGGCGGCATGCGGCAGCGGGTCGCCATTGCACGGGCCCTGGCGCTCGATCCCGCAGTCCTGCTGATGGACGAACCGTTCGGCGCGCTCGATGCCATCACCCGCGATTCGATGGGCCAGTCGCTGCTGGAGATCTGGCAGCGGACCGGCAAGACGATCGTGCTCGTCACCCATTCCATCGACGAGGCCATCCATCTGTCGCGCCATGTTCACGTGCTGGGGATCAAGCCCGGGCGGATCACCGAGAGCCTCGACATTGCGCTGCCTTATCCGCGCGACCTGTCGGTCACCGAAGATCCGGAGTTCGTCAGGCTGGTGGTCCAGTTGCGAACGATGCTGCGCTCCAGTCATCAACCGGGAGGCGCGTCTTGAGCGACCAACCTATCACCGACCTTTCCGAGCCGCGCCTCGCCTCCAGCTGGAGTGCGGCGACCGGCAGCTGGCTTCCTGCGGTCATCCTGCTGCTGGTGACGATCGTGCTGTGGGAAGCGGCCGTGCGGGTCTTTGCCATATCCGCTTTCATTATTCCCGCTCCGTCCGAGATCGCGAAGTCGCTGGTCGCGCAATGGGGCACGCTGATGCAGGCGACGCTGGTGACGGCGGGCGAGATCCTGTTCGGCTTCCTGGTCTCGGTCGTGGTCGGCATCGCCATTGCGCTGCTCATCGTGCGCTTCGATTGGTTGGGACGCGCCCTGTATCCGCTGGTGGTGCTGTTCCAGAACGTGCCGAAAGTCGCGCTCGCGCCGATCTTCATCCTCTGGTTCGGCTATGGACTGGCGCCCAAGATCGGCCTGATCCTGGTCATCGCCTTCTTCCCGGTGACGCTCTCCATGCTGGCGGGCATGCAATCGGTAGACCGCTCGCTGCTGTCGCTGATGAATTCCGTCGGAGCCAGCCAGACGCAGATCCTGTTCAGGATCCGCGTTCCGCACTCGCTGCCGAACCTTATGGCCGGAACCAAGATCGCCGCCACGTTGAGCGTGATCGGCGCCATCGTCGGCGAATTTGCCGGCGCCTCGGACGGTCTCGGCTACGTCATCCAGTTCGCTTCGACCCAGCTCGACACGGCGCTGGTCTTCGCAGCGCTGCTGCTCGTTTCCGTGCTTGGCATCGCCTTCTACTACGCCGCCGAAATCCTCGAACGCATCGTGGTGCCGTGGGCGCCGAAATTCAGCCAGTCCTAGGCCCGCTCGATCAACCAAATTCATACAAGGGAACAAAACATGCTGAGACGCTCACTTATCAAGGCCGCTAGCTTCGCGGCGTTTGTCACGGCACTCGGCTTCTCCAGCGCGGCTCTGGCGGCCGACAAGGTCAACGTCCAGCTCGACTGGGTGGTGCGCGGCAATCACGCCATGTTTTTCGTCGGCAAGGAAAAGGGCTTCTTCGCCAAGAACGACATCGATGTGGCCGAGATCCGCAAGGGGTCCGGCTCGCCGGACGCGATGCGGCTGGTGGGTAATGAGAACGCGGATTTCGGGTTCGGCGATCTTCCCACGCTTGCCGTCGCACGCTCGCAGAATGTCCCGGTCGTGGCGCTGGCGGCTGTCAACCAGCACTCGCCGCTGGGGATCATTTCGCTGGCCAAGACGCTGAAGCTCACCAAGCCGTCCGACCTCAAGGGACTGACCATCGGCATTCATCCGGCCGGCTCCACCTACATCTTCTTCAAGGGTTTCCTGGCCGCCAACGGCCTGACCGAAAAGGACATGACGCTGAACAGCGTCTCGCCTCCCTATGAAAGCTATTTGCTGCTTGGCCGGGTTCAGACGGTCGTCGGCTATATCGATGCGGAGGTTCCCGAACTGGAAGCGAAGGCCGGAGGCCCCGGCTCGCTCAGCATCATGATGGGGGCGGACCATGGGTGGAAAGCCTATGGCTCGGGCCTGTTCACCTCGCAGGCGATGATCAAGGACAAGCCGGACGTCGTACGCCGCTTCGTCAAGGCATACAGGGAGGCCTTCGACTATGTCGTGGCTCATCCGGAAGAGGCCGCCGAGATCACGGCCAAGGCCGCGCCCGGCTATGCGGAGAAAAAGGATGTACTGCTGGCGCAGATCAACGCCGACATCGCATCGACGTTCAGCAGCCCCGACACAAAGGAACACGGTCTTGGCTGGATGACGAAGACGCAGTGGGAGGAGACCCTGAAGACGCTGACGGACCAGGGCGTGCTCAAGACGGCTCTGTCGGCGGACGACGTCTTCACCGACGCATTCCTGGCAAAAGAATAAGGGGCGCGCGGTGTTCGAACGGAAAGCCCGATGACCGCCTACCGGCAGACCAGGCTGTCCCGCGCGATGCCGCAGGACACATCACGCTCGCCTTTCGCCGCATCGGTGCGGTCGAGCGTGACCTGCACGCGGGTGGCATATGCGCGGCTCGCCAGACCGCACCACAGCCGCTCGACGGGCAGGTTCTCGCGTTTGTCGTTGAGGATCGTGAACGTGCCGGTCTTCGCATCGAACCAGAGCTCGACGCGGGTCTTCTTGCCCGGCTCGACCGTTGCGATCCCGGCTGAATACCAGTGGGCGAAGTCGGCGTTGCAGGAGAGGCTTTCGCTGCCCGCATTCGAAATCGTCAACGGAACCATGTCGAGCCCGTCAGTGCCGGTGCGGACGGTGACATGGTGCAACTCAACCGCGTTGGCGAAGGACGACAACGCCAGCATCACCGGAAGGGCATAACGGATCTTCACTTTGCCTGAGCTCCATAATGTAATTTTTCCTAGGCAGTCTATCTCGCTTTTGCGCAATAACAATAAGAATATTGATTGGTAAAACAACAGAGAGGGTAACATGTTAAAGTTTCTTAAGAGCAGTGTAAGTGCAGTTATATTGACCGGTGTCTTGATGAGCGGCGCGCTTGCCGGCGAGGTCAAGTCGATCGCCATCCTGACGCCCGAAGAAGGCACGGACTATGGCTGGAACCAGCAAGGCATCGACGCCGCCAAGGCGGCGGGCAAGGCCGCCGGCGTCGAAGTGGTCGTGGCCCAGGGGCTCGGCTATGGCGACGTTCGTCCGACCTTGCGGGAACTTGCCTCCGACGGCGCCAGCCTGTTGATCGCGCATGCCAGCGGCTACAACACCTCGGCGCCCGAAATCGCCAAGGAACTGAAAGTTCCGGTGGCGATCGTCGACACGCCAGCCGGCCTGGAGAAGGGCCTCGTCGCCGACTATACGCTGAGCGGCCACGAGGGTGCCTATCTGGCCGGCCGTCTCGCCGCCAAGGTGTCGCGTTCCAAGTCGGTCGGCATCGTCGTCTCGGGCGAACCGCCATCGTGGAATTCGCAGTCGGCGGCGTTCGCACAAGGCGTGAAGGCGGAAAACCCTGACGTCAAGATCACCTATGCGGTGATCGGCCCTGCCGCCTACAGCGACGCGGCCGGCGGCAAGCGCGTCACCGAAAGCGTGATCGCATCGGGTGCCGACATCATCTTCGGCCAAGGCAACGGTTCGAGCTTCGGCATGCTGCAGGCGGTCGAGACGACCAAGGCAGCCGATGGCGGCAAAGTCTATTTCATCGACGTCATCGGCGACAAGTCACCGATCGACAAGGGCTTCCTGCTGTCGTCGGTGGTGTGGAACATCGAGCCGGTCTATGCGGCGATGATTGCCGACCTGAAGGCCGACACGTTCGGCACCAAACACTATACGATCGGCCTCAAGGACGACTCGGTCAAGCTGCTGAAGACCGCTGCGATCCCGGACAATGCCTGGACGGAAATCCAGGCGCTGCGCGAGGACGTCATTTCCGGCAAGATCAAGGTTGAGCCGGTCTATGACGCGGCCGCCGTCAGGGCATTGATGACCAGCGTCGCCCAGTAAGGCGATCACGGCCGGCTGCCGGAGGGGTGATCCGTTCACCCCTCCGGACGATTCCCGTTTTTTTGGTGCTGGGCTTTCATGAGCGGTTTTTCTTCATCGTCCGTTGCAGGGCGCGACATCGTCGCGCTTGAAGGCGTGACCAAACGGTTCCCCGGCATCGTTGCCAATGACAGCGTCGACCTGTCGATCCGCCCGGGCGAAGTGCATGTGCTATTGGGCGAGAACGGCGCTGGAAAATCGACACTGATCGGCATGTTGTCCGGCCTGCAGCAGCCGGACGAAGGACGCATACTGGTCGACGGCAAACCGACGCCGATCACCTCGCCGCGCCATGCGCTGGCACTCGGCATCGGCACTGTATTCCAGCACATGATGCTGGTGCCGACGCTGACGGTGGCGGAAAATCTCCTGCTTGGCGGGCCGTGGTGGCAGCGCCCCAGGACCGAGGAACTGGCGGCGCGCGTCGCCGAGATCACCGGCACGCTCGGCATCACCGTCAAGCTTCAAGCCAAGGTATCGGAGTTGTCGCTCGGCGAGCAGCAGCAGGTCGAGATTCTGCGCGCGATGCTGCGCAACAGCCGGCTGCTCATCCTTGACGAGTCCACCTCCATGCTGACGCCGAAAGGCATCGACGAACTCGGCGCACTGATGCGCCGCCTTGTCGAGCAGGGCCTGGCGATCGTCTTCATCACCCATAAGCTCAAGGAGGCGGCTGCCTTCGGCGATCGCATCTCGGTGCTGAAGCTCGGCCGCAAGGTCGGCGAGATCCCGCCCGAGCGGTTTCGCGCGCTGGGCGAACAGGAGATCGTCTCGGAGATCGTGGAATTGATGTTCGGCAAGCAGAAGGATGATCCGGAAGCCGTCGAGCGTCCGGTCCGCACTGCCCGAGCAGAAGCGGCCCCGCTGCTTCAGGTCGCAGATCTGGCGGTCGCGCCGACGGACAATGCGCCGGGCCTGTCGTCGATCTCCTTCGACATCCGCCCGGGCGAGATCCTGGGCATTGCCGGCATCGACGGCAACGGCCAGAAGCAACTGGCGGAAGCGCTGGCCGGCCAGCGTACAGCTGCCGGCGGCTCGATACGGCTGGACGGCGCCGCCATCGAGACGCTGAGCGTCGGCGAGCGCCGCCGGCGCGGCCTTCGCTACCTGACCGACGACCGGCTGGGCGAGGGCACTGTCGGAACCTTCCCGGTCTCGATCAACTTCTTCCTCAAGCAGGTCGGCGCGGCCCCGTTCTGGCGCAACGGCGTCGAGCAGCGCGCGGAGATCGACAAGCGCGCCGCCCAGCTCGTGCGCGAATACGACGTGCGTACGCCGAGCCTGAAGACGCCTGTCGCGCGGCTGTCCGGCGGCAACATCCAGAAGGTGCTTCTGGCACGGGAACTGGCTGAGGGCGCCAAGGTGGTGATCTTCAACAAGCCGACCTACGGGCTCGATCTCGCCAACACTTTGGCGTCGCGCCAGCGCATCCGCGACACGGCGGCGCGTGGCCTTGCGGTGCTGCTGATCTCCACCGACCTCGAGGAATTGCTTGGCATGTGCGACCGCATCGCCGTCATCGCCGACGGAGCTTTGGTCGGCACCGTCGAGAATGCCGACGATGCCCGCACCAAGGTCGGTCGCCTGATGATCGGACTTGCCGCATGAGCATCGACACCGCACCCACGGTCAGTGCCACCGCACTCGATGCCACGAGCGGGGCAAGGACGCGCCGCGACATCGCGCATCGGCTGCTGATGACGCTCGGCCCGATCCTCGTCGCTCTCGTCATAGCCGGCTGTATCCTGCTTGCGGTCGGCGTCGACCCGCTCGCCTATTACGGCTTCGTGCTGGAGAAAGGACTGTTCTCGCCGCTCGGCATCCAGCAGACGCTGACGCGCATGGCGCCGCTGCTGTTTCTTGCCGCCGGCCTGATCGTGGCCTTTCGCGCCGGCATGTGGAATCTCGGCGGCGACGGCCAGTTCCTGCTCGGCGCGGTGACGGCGGCGGCCAGCGCTCCTATGTTCGTGCAGGTCATGCCAGCCTGGCTGGCGCTGGTCTGCTCGTTCCTCATCGCCATGGTGGTGGCGATGATCTGGTCGCTGGTGCCGGCCCTGCTGCGTGCCTATCAGGGCGTCAACGAGATCATCACCACGCTGATGATGACGTTCCTCGGCACCTCGCTCGCCAATGTGCTGGTCAAGCTGGCGTTTCGCGATCCCAACACGACCGTGCCGCAGACGCGCACGCTGCCGGTGGAGGACCGGCTGCCGCGCCTGTTCGAAACGACCATCACCAGCGGCTTGCTGCTTGGGCTGGCGGCGATCGTCATCGTGCATCTGGTGATGACGCGCACGGCGTTCGGGCTGAAGCTGAGGATCGTCGGCGCCAATCCACGCGCGGCGGTTCACTCGGGGCTCAGCGTCCCCGGCCTGACCGTCGCCGTCTTCGCCATTTCGGCCGGGCTGGCCGGGCTGGCCGGCGCCGTCGACATCATCGGCGTCCAGGGCAATGTCCGCGCCGACTGGAATCCCGCCTATGGGCTTGCGGTGATACCCGCCGTGTTTCTCGCCCGCATGAACGGCTTTGCAGCCATCGGCTTCGTGTTCCTGCTTTCGGTGCTTTCGATCGGCGGTGAGAGCGCGGCGCGCCGGCTCGGCGTGCCCAATCATTTCACTCTGGTGCTGGTTTCCATCGTGCTGATCGTGCTCGCGCTCGCCGAATATTTCGATCACCGATACAACCAGTCGCGGAGGGCTTAGGCATGACCGGGCTGTTCAGCGAAGTCTTTCTCAGCGCGCTCCTGTTCGGCGCCGTCACCGCGGCGATCCCGCTGCTGCTTGCCGGGCTCGGCGAGCAGATCTCCGAGAAGGCGGGCGTGCTCAATATCGGCATCGAAGGCATGATGCTGGCCGGCGCCTATCTCGGCTTTGTCGGCGCTTTCTATTCCGGGTCGCTGTGGCTGGGCTTTCTCACCGGTGCCGCCGGGGGTGCTGCGGTGGCGCTTGTCATGGCGCTGCTTTGCGTGCGCATCGGGCTGAACCAGATCGTCATCGGCATCGCGCTGACCTTGGGGCTCGAGGGCCTGACGGCACTGCTCCACCATTTCCAGTTCTCACGCAGCTACCCGCGCCTGCCCGCGGCGGAGGCGACCGTCATTCCGCTGCTTTCGGACATCCCGGTCATCGGGCCTGCATTCTTCAAGCATCATCTGATCGTCTATCTGGCGGTCGCGCTGGTTTTCGGCATGAGCTACCTCTATCGGCGCACGCAACTCGGCCTCAATTTGCAGGCGGCAGGCGACAAGCCGGCCGCGCTCGATGTCGCCGGCATCGATGTCGTGCGGACCCGCACCATCGCCGTGTTGACGACTGGAGCGCTGGCTGGGCTCGGCGGCGCCTATCTCGCCAATGTCGGGGCTGGGCTGTTCATTCCGTTCATCACCAATGGCGCGGGCTTTCTCGGCATCGTGCTGGCCATGCTGGCGCGCGGTCGCCCGATCTGGGTGCTGTTCGGTGCGTTGCTGTTCGGTGTCTGCCTGTCGCTGACGACGGCCATGCAGGTGGCCGGCATCAACATACCGACCGACATCATCCAGATGCTGCCGTTCCTGGCGGTGATGATCATGCTGGTGCTGTTCGGCCGGCGCGCGAGCCTGCCGGCGGCGCTCGGCATTCCATACGAGCGCGGCGCGCGCTGAGGACAATTCATGCGCGGATGGGACCCGCGCCAATAAAGGAGGCAAGAATGTCGGATACCAAGGTCTACCTGCTCGACGGCGGCTCGCTCGTTCTCGACGGCTATCATGTGTTCTGGAATCGCGGCCCTGGCGGCGAAGTGCGCTTCCCGGTCTATTCGATCCTGATCGAACATGCCGAGGGCCGGTTCCTCATCGACACCGGCTACGACTACGATCATGTGATGAAGGTGCTGCCATTCGAAAAGCCGATCCAGGAAAAGCACCAGACCATCCCCGGCGCCCTGGCGCTGCTCGGCCTTGAGCCGAAGGACATCGACGTCGTGGTCAACTCGCATTTCCACTTCGATCATTGCGGCGGCAACAAGTATTTTCCGCATGCCAAGAAGATCTGCCACCGGACCGAGGTGCCGCAGGCGTGCGATCCCCAGCCTTTCGAACATCTCGGCTATTCCGATCTGAGTTTTTCGGCGGAGGCTGCCGAAGCGCGTGGCGCGACCGGGCAACTGCTTGCGGGAACGACACGGGCGAACTCGAGCTTCGAAGGCATCGACGGCGACGTCGAGCTTGCCCGGGGCGTCCGGCTGATCTCGACGCCCGGCCATTCGATCGGCCACTACAGCCTGCTGGTGGAGTTCCCCAAGCGCAAGCCGATCATGTTCACGATCGATGCGGCCTATACGCAGAAGAGCCTTGAAACGCTGTGCCAGGCGGCCTTCCACATCGACCCGGTGGCGGGCGTCAATTCGATGCGCAAGGTGAAGAAACTCGCCGAGGACCATGGCGCCGAGTTGATGTACTCGCACGATATGGACAACTTCAAGACCTACAGGACCGGTACGCAATTCTACGGCTAGATCAGGATGACGTTTGGTTGAACCATCATCCTAATCTATCTCTTTGTTGGAGCATGATCTCTGGACAAACGAAAACCGTTTGTCCGAGAAAACCGGTTCCCACTTTTCGGGATCATGCTCTAATCGCCGCCAATCGGGAGACAAGACGATGCGCTATCTCGAACACGCCGATCCGGTCATCACCCTGACCGCAGGGCCGGTGAACGCCTATGCCGAAGTGCTGCGCGGCCTCGGGCGTACGGTGCTCTACGACTACGACCCGGCGTTCCAGCTCTTCTACGAGGGTGTGGTCGACAAGGCGCAAAAGGCGATGCGGCTGTCGAACAAGCCGGTCATCCTGCATGGCGAGCCGGTGCTTGGCCTGGAGGCCGCCGCGGCCTCGCTGATCACGCCGGACGATGTCGTGCTCAACCTTGCCTCAGGCGTTTACGGCAAGGGGTTCGGCTATTGGGCGAAGCGCTATTCGCCACATCTGCTCGAGATCGAGGTGCCCTATAACGAGGCGATCGATCCGCAGGAGGTCGAGGCAATGCTGAAGGCGCATCCGGAGATCACCGTCGTTTCCGTCTGCCACCACGACACGCCGTCCGGCACCATCAATCCGATCGACGCCATCGGTGCGCTGGTCTCGGCGCATGGCGGCTATCTCATCGTCGATGCGGTCTCGTCCTTTGGCGGCATGAAGACGCATCCCGAGGATTGCAAGGCCGATATCTATGTCACCGGCCCGAACAAATGCCTGGGCGCGCCTCCCGGCCTGACGATGATGGGTGTCAGCGAGCGGGCCTGGGCCAAGATGAAGGCCAATCCCCTGGCCCCGCGCGCGTCGATGCTGAGCATCGTCGACTGGGAGCATGCGTGGTGGCGGGACAAGCCGTTTCCATTCACGCCGTCGGTCTCGGAGATCAACGGGCTCGATGTCGCGCTCGACCTCTACCTCAATGAGGGACCGGAGGCGGTGTGGGCGCGCCATGCACTCACCGCCAAGGCCATGCGCGCCGGCGTTGCCGCGATGGGCCTGTCGATCTGGGCCGCCAGCGACAGCATCGCGTCGCCGACCACGACCGCTGTCCGCACGCCCGAAGGTGTCGACGAGAAGGCGCTTCGCCAGGCCGCGCGCGCCCGCTACGGCGTGGTGTTTTCGTCTGGCCGTGGCGAGACCTTGGGAAAGCTGACGCGCATCGGCCATATGGGACCGACAGCCCAGCCGATCTATGCGATCGCGGCGCTGACGGCACTGGGCGGCGCCATGAACGCGGCCGGCCAGAAACTGGCGATCGGCAAGGGCATCGACGCGGCGCTGGCCGTGATCGACGCCGACGCCTGAACAGACATCACCACGGATTGAGGGAGCATTTTCATGACTGAACGGCTTGCGGGAAAGACGGCCCTGGTTACAGGCGCCGCGCAGGGTATCGGCAAGGCGATCGCAGCGCGGCTTGCCGCCGACGGGGCAACCGTCATCGTCAGCGACATCAATGCCGAAGGCGCCGGGGCGGCGGCCGCGGCGATAGGTGGAAAGGCGAGGGCGATCGCCGCCGACATTTCCGATCCGGCATCCGTCAAGGCACTCTTCGCCGAAATCCAGGCCCTGACCGGGGGCATCGACATCCTGGTCAACAATGCCAGCATCGTGCCGTTCATCGCCTGGGACGATGTCGATCTCGACCATTGGCGCAAGATCATCGATGTCAATTTGACCGGCACCTTCATCGTCAGCCGCGCCGGTACGGACCAGATGCGTGCGGCGGGGAAGGCCGGACGGGTAATCAGCATCGCATCCAACACCTTCTTTGCCGGCACGCCGAACATGGCGGCCTATGTCGCGGCCAAGGGTGGCGTCATCGGCTTCACCAGGGCGCTCGCCACCGAGCTTGGCAAATACAACATCACCGCCAATGCGGTGACGCCCGGCCTGATCGAGAGCGACGGCGTCAAGGCGAGCCCGCACAACGAGGCGTTCGGCTTCGTCGAGATGCTTCAGGCGATGAAAGGCAAGGGGCAGCCGGAACATATCGCCGACGTGGTTTCGTTCCTGGCCTCCGACGATGCGCGCTGGATCACGGGCCAGACGCTCAATGTCGACGCCGGGATGGTGCGCCACTAGCCAAAGCGCATCCCAAAACCTGTTGTGCATTCCGGGCGACTTGCATGGGGTCGCAGCAGCGGACGAGCGCGGCCAATCAAGGAAAAATCATAGTGGACTTCGGATTCGACACGTCGGTTTTCGACGGGCTGACGATTGCAATGCTGGTCGCCGGCCTGGCCATGACCGGAATGGCCTCCGGCGTGCTCGCCGGTCTGCTGGGAGTCGGAGGCGGCATCGTCATCGTCCCGGTGCTGTTCTGGGTGCTTAGCCTGTTCCATTTTTCGCCTGCTGTGATCAGCCATCTGGCTGTCGCGACGTCGCTTGCGGTCATCATCCCCACCTCGATCTCGTCGATGCGGTCGCACAACAGGCGCGGCAATGTCGACCGGGCACTGCTCACACTATGGGGACCGGCCATTTTCGTCAGTGCCCTCATCGGCGGCATCATGTCGAAATTCATCCCGGGCGCCGGCTTGCGGCTGGTCTTCGGCGTCGTCGGCCTGCTGGTGGCCGTCAACATGGCGTTGCCGAAGCACCTCGTGATCTCCGATCACCTGCCGCAAAGCTGCTGGATCAACCGCGCGATCGCTGCTGTGATCGGCTTTGTCTCTTCGCTCATGGGAATTGGCGGCGGCACACTGTCGGTGCCGACGCTTTCCAGCTTCTCCTTTCCGGTGCACCGGGCCGTCGGCACATCGTCGGCGCTTGGCCTGCTTATCGCGCTTCCAGCGGTGGCCGGCTTCATCTGGTCGGGTCTCGCAATTGCAGGCAGGCCCCCGCTCAGCCTGGGTTATGTCAGCCTGCCGGCGGTTGCCATCATAGCGCCCATGAGCTTTCTGTTCGCTCCTCTGGGCGCAAGGCTCGCCCACGCGCTCAACCCGCGCTACCTGAAGCTTGCCTTTGCGTTCTTCCTGGCAATCACGGCCGGCCGAATGCTGCTTTCCTGAATTCGTTGGGCGGCCTACGGCTATTTTTCCCGCATGGCCCGGCGGAGGTTCTGCGTGATCGGCTCGGCGAGATAAGAGAGCACGGTGCGGGTCCCCGTCCGGATCATCGTCTCGCTCGACATGCCGGGCAGCAGCTTGCGGCCCTCCAGCTTGCCCAGTTCGCTTTTGTCGATCACAACCGTCGCGGCGAAAAACGGTGCGCCGCTGCGCTCCTCAACCATGCGGTCAGCCGACACGATCTCCACGACGCCCTCGAGCGGCGGCAGGTTGTAGCGGGCGAAGGCCGGGAAGCTGACGCGCGCGAGCTGTCCGGGTGCGATCGTCTCGACATCCTCCGGCTTGACCATAGCCTCGACCACGAGTTGTTGTCCGAGCGGTACGATCGTCATCAATGTCTCACCGGGTTTCACGACACCGCCCGCCGTATGGACCTTCAGCTCCATGACGATGCCGTCAACCGGCGCGACGACGTTGGTACGGCTAAGCACGTCCCTGGCGGAACGCTCCTGCTGTCCGAGGTCAAACAACTCCGCCTCGACTTTGCTCAACTCGTCGACGGCCTCGTTCAGGCGCACTGTGTTGAGGTTCAGGATCTGCATGTCGATCTCGGCCATGGCGCTTCCGGCACGGGCGATTGCCGCGACATTGGTGGCGCGCTCGCCCTCGATCTCCCGCTGCTGGCGTCTGAGCGACAAGTTCCGTTCGCGGGTGGTCAGCCCTTTCTTGAGCAGACCCTCAAGGTCTTTGCTTTCACCCTCGATTGCCTCGATCTGCTTGTCTTCCGTGACGATAAGCTGCTCCAGCCCCGTTATCTCTTCCTCGACCTGGTGACGGCGCTGCACGAGAATTTCCTGCTCGTCCTTCAGATTGTGGTGCTTCGCTGTAAACACGTCACGCTGTGCTGCCACCGCGTCCTTCACGGCGATCGCGGGGTTTGCGAGCAACGCCGGATTGAACTCGATCTCGGTCTTGCCGTCACGCTCGGCCCTGAGACGCGCGGCCAGCGCCTCACGCGTTGCTATCCGGTTCTGGATCAGGTCGAGCTGCGCCTTTGCCTGCGTGTCGTCGAGCCCGACGAGGATCTTGCCCGCCTTGACGATATCCCCGTTGGCGGCGTTCAACTCCGCGATGATGCCGCCCTCGAGGTGCTGGATGAGCTTGCGGTCGCCGGCGACCTTGATCACGCCCGACGCTACCGCAGCGCTGTCCAGCGGCGCCAGGGCCGCCCATCCCCCGGCCACGCCGAAGAACAGGAACATGATCGCGAAGCCGGTGCACGTCACGCCGGTGAGACGGAGGGGTTGCGGCTCCAGGAGAGAGGGCGGCGCGAGGGGCAGCGGCACGACCTTCAATTCGGGGGGGCGGCTCATGCTTCCTTGACCTCTTTGATTTCCTTCACCACTTCAAGGGCTGGCAACTGGGCCGCCTTGGGCAGATGGGCCACCTTGCCGACACGGCTGGCGAGTTCGTTGAAGACATGGTCGCGCGGCCCGAAGAGATCTTGCTGACCTCTGTTGAGCACCAGTATCTTGTCTATCTTGTCCAAAAGGTTGGGGCGGTGCGCGATCAGGATAACGGTTGTGTTCGTGGCCTTGGCCACGCCGAGAGCAGCAATCAATGCCTCCTCGCCCTCTCTGTCGAGGTTGGAATTGGGTTCGTCGAGGATAAGCAGCGCGGGGTCGCCGTAGAGTGCCCGCGCCAGCCCGATGCGCTGGCGCTGCCCGCCTGACAGGACGGCGCCGGATTCGCCGATCTCGGTGGCGTAACCCTTCGGCAGTCCCTTGATCAGTTCGTGGACTCCTGCCAACTGCGCGGCCTCGACCACCTTGTTGAAGACCGCCGGGTTGAGCGTCGCGAAGCGGCAAATATTTTCGGACACGGTGCCGGCGAAGAGTTCGATGTCCTGCGGTAGGTAGCCGACATGACGGCCACGGTCTTCCGCCGCCCATTGGGCAACATCCGTTCCGTCCAGCAAGGCGCGCCCCGCGGACGGGCGCCAGGCACCGGCGAGTATGCGCGCCAGGCTCGTCTTGCCAGCCCCGCTCGGACCGATCAACGCCATCGCTTCACCCGGCTCGAGGCGGAAGTTGATGCCTTTCAGGATATGTTCGCCACCCTGTCGGGCAAGCACAATGTTCTCGGCCTCGAACCTGCCTTTCGGTCGTGGTAGCGGCAGAACCGGTGTGGATTCCCGGTGCTGTCCGGCGACAGCGGTGAGACGCCGATAGGCGGCACGCGCTCCGAGCGTCGCCTTCCATGTGCCGATGGCTTGCTCGACCGGTGACAATGCGCGGCCCATCAGGATCGAGGCGGAGATCATGATACCGGGCGAGGCCTCGTTGCGAAGTACCAGATAGGCGCCGAGGCCGAGTATCGCCATTTGCAGGGCCAGCCGGTGACAACGCGCGATAGCCGCGATGGCCCCACCCCGGTTGGCGGCAAGAACCTGTCCTTTGTTCGCCTCGTCCTGCTGTGCCTTCCAGCCCTCCAACAGGGGCTTCAGCATGCCCATGGCCTGGACGACCTCGGCGTTGCGGATTGCAGCCTCGGCCTGCACATATGCCCGCGACTGCGCACCCGCAGCCTCGGTCAAGGGCTTTCGCGTGACGTATTCGTTGAGCAGCGCCAAAGCGAACAGGACGATCCCGCCGCCGAGCGCCAGCCATCCAAGCCATGGGTGCATGACAAAAATGGCAGCGAAAAACAGCGGCGCCCAAGGCGCGTCGAGGATCGGGAAGACGCTCGGGCTGGTGAAGAAATTCCGCACCTGGTCCAGATCGCGCAGCGGACGGGCGTTGGCCTGGCCAGGCGCCGACGCGGCGTATTCCACCGATGCGGTCAGCAGAACCGGTCCCAGGCGCGCGTTCATCCATGATCCGACCTTGGCTAGAAGACGCCCGCGTATTACTTCCAGCCCGGCGAGCGTCCCGAGCGCGGCCGCCGCCATCAGCGACAGCATCACCAGCGTCTCCAGGCTATGGCTGCCGAGTACGCGGTGGTAGACCTGGAGCATGTAAAGCGCCCCGGTCAGCATCAGCACGTTGATGCCTCCGCTGAACCAGATCAGCGGCCGAATGGCGCGTTTGATCTCTTTCATCACCACCTGCAGGGCAGGGGGCTGTTGCTTGGTTTTCATCGCTATTTCTCTGGTGTGCGGAGTGACATCCGGCGCAAGGGATTGCAGTGAGGCCTGCCATGAGCTGCTATGGTGGGTGCCATCGAGATTCCCCCTTTTTGAACGCATCAAGAAAAGGGGATCCCCATCCCCAGATGCCCTAACGCGCTGAATTGCGGCCTTTGATCCTCGATTGTGGCGCCGCCGAAGAGGAGGCGTCCATTCCCGGTTCGATAGTATTGAGGTCAATGTCCGCACCTGATCGAACGATATATATCTTTCGATAGATCAGGCTGACGCAGGCGCTGCGGTGGGTATCACGGCCGATGCCATCACGCGGCTTTCCGGCCCCCTTTGCCGCTTCATGTCGATGCCAGTTGAGAGTGGGGTGTCAGAGGAGGCCCGTTCCTGGACGCTCAGCGCCTTTGCCATGCCCAGGCCAGCTCCGCCCGGCTGCCGAGGTGCAGCTTCTCGTAGACGTGATAGGTGCAACGTCGTCGATCTGCTCAACCAGCTCAAGACCGAGCGTCGCGCCGGCAAGCAGGGCCGCATCGCCGACTATCTCACCCGCCTCGGCTTCGTCGTCCTCGATGAACTCGGATCGTCTCACGCATCACTGTGAGATCATCGAGACTGTCAATGAGTCCCGGCGCTTCAAGAACCGCGCCTGATCAACACAACACGGCCAAGCTCATCCGCGCTCGCCAGGCTGCGCAACCCGATAAGCTCCGGCGAGCGCTAAGCGACGTGCCCTACATAAAGGGGGACGCCGATCGGGGCCAGTTTTGCAAGGCGTTTGACACGTATGGTTTGCTCCGGGCGCGGGCATTCACTACGGCGCTTCTCCGCCAGGTCAATATTCCCATTTATATTGACGCCGGCGACCCTATCGAAAACGATATATATCGTTCGATATAGGTCATAATACTACCAGACGGAAAGTTGACTTGCCATGCTTAGGCTGCGCCAAATTGACCCCTGAGCATCTGGGGTTTGTTAGCATTTCAAGTGGCATCTCAAGTGATGGCGGACGGGCAATCGTAGTTTTCCAAGCCTCCGGAACTTACGCACGTCAAGGCGTGCTCTGTTCCGGTTCTCGAAATCCACCATTTTCGGCGCGCCCTGACCTCATTCCAACTGACCCTGGGGACAGCTCGATCACAATTGGGAGGAAGATTATGACCACTATTACCGACACCAATCTCGTTCTCGACGAGCAAATCGGCGTACAAACCGTCACCGATGATAACGATGTCCTCCTCGACCAGACGCTGAGCGACGCGCTCACCGCTCTCGGCGTGCTTGGAATCAGTCCTACCGACCCCACGACAGGGTTCCCGCAGGTGGCTGTCAACACCGCCCTCCTTGACACAACCGGCGCGACCGATCTGGCGCTGTCGATTCCCGATGACGGCCCGGGCGGCACCACGAGCGGCCTCTTTACCGTCGACGGTGTGGAAATCTTCCTCTACAATGAGGGCGGCATCATTTATGGACGCGAGGCCGACGCTAATGGGGACGCGGACCCTGCGGGCGACCTAGCGTTCGCGGTTGCGCTTGACCTGACCGGCGGCGTGTCGTCAGCGCAGATTTACCTCATTCAATACGAACCGCTGCATCACAACGATCCGCTCGCCGTTGACGATGGAGACATCCTGTCTTTTGCCGAAGGCAAGATCACACTGGATGTAACGACCACTGAGCTCGTAACGACGTTTCAGGTGCTGGACTTCGCGTCGATCCCGTCAGGTAGCCCACAGGAGACACTCACGGTTGCGACAGCCGATCTCACTGACAATCACAGCGCCAAGTTTGATGGCATCATCTTCCCGGCAGGTGCAGTCACTGATCCGACGACCATCAACAAGAACCCCGGAACCAATGATGATCTGAATCCCGACGCCGTCGGCTTCGGTGTGAAGGGGGGCCAAGCCTCTCAGATGAATCAAAATGAGGGCTTCTTCGTCCAAGACGCGGCCTGGACTTCTGCCACTCCGGATGCGAACGAGATCGGCGGCATCAGGTTCGACGTCCAGGGCATAGGCGGTGTGAAGAGCGTTAACATCGAGTGGTGGACTATCGATAATGGGGTGGTAGTTGAGCATGGCACTGACAAAGTAACTTTACCTTCCGGCAGCGCCGTCTTTGAGAATTATACCATCGAGTCGGCGGATAGCGTCGATCAAATCTACGTTCGATTTACCTACGACACGAAGCAGAGCACCTCCGGTGTGCGCGTTGAGAACCTTGAAGTCGCGTTCCCATCATCGAGCGAGGTGACGGTCGTCAACCACGAGGATCTCGGGACGCACCTCGTGTTTGAGGATGCCGGGCCGACGTTCGACGGCATCACTGGTGATGCAACGCCGTTCCAGGTCGGATTGGCCGCCAATCAACAGGACACAGGGACGTTCGACCTTACTCCCGGAGCCGACGGCTCACACGTCACCATCACCCAATATACCGATCTCGGTGGCGCTGACATCGAGGAGATTCTCACCAACGACGGAACCACGCTGACGTACCGCGACGTGGCCACCGATACGGATCTTTACCAACTGAACGTGACCGACTCGGGATACACCTTCGACGTGCTCTTCACACCCCAGGGTGAGCAGTCCGACCTCAACTTCAATGCGGTCAAGTCGGGCGGTCCCCAGGAGACCTTGACAGTACCCACGGTGGATAACACCGGCAGCATCGTCTTTGACGGCCTGATCTTCAACGCTACGCCCGCAGCGGGCGCGACCGAGGCAGCCTTTGTGCCGTTCAACACCACTCCACTGGGAGGCCCGACTGTAGCGGCTGACGACCTTAACCCCGATGCAGTTGGTTTCGGCGTGAAAGGCGGTCAGGCTTCGCAGATCAATAACAACGAGGGCTTCACCTTCTCCACTGCGGACGGGTCTGACATCAACAATCTAACCTTCGCGGTCGCAGGAATTGGAAACATCAACGCCATCACCGTAGAATCGTGGCTTTACGACGATGGCGGCAATCTGATCGATCACACCATCGAAAACGTTACTGGCTTGCGCTCGGGCAATCAGACCGTGACCATCGATGACGATGGTGGGCAAGCCTTCGACACGGCCTACGTTCAGTTCCACGTCGGCGGTGCCAACTCGGGTGTTCGCATCCTCGACTTCTCGACGAGCATCGAGGGCCCAGTTGACGATCAGCCGTTCGAATTCACTCTGGCAAACACCGACCTCGACGGGGATGCTGCTACGCAAACACTGAGCATCCTCGCAAGCCAGGACTTCATCGTTTGATGACGTTCTCGCAGCCTTCATTAGCTTCAACGCAGACGATCCGGCCCCCTTCGAGGGGCCGGACGTTCAAGACACCAAGGCTCTGGACTCAAACTAGGCGACATGCAAAGCGGCGGCTTGCGGTGTATGCTGTGGCGGCTTTCCGACAACCAGCCTCTTTGGCTGAAGGAACCGGAGGAGGGGAGAGCCAGCAACCGCCAAGCCAATCTCCAATGCCCCGGTTATCAGGCGGGTCGGACCGAGAGCAGGCTGTCGCAATCGCGGCCGATGCCATCGCGCGGCTTTCCGGCCCGCTGCCGGCCTCACGTCGATGCCCGTTAAAAAAGTGCTGCTTTCAGAGGAGGCCCGTTCCTGGGGGGGGGGCGAGGCTTTTGCCGTGCGTCATCCAGGCCAGTTCCGCCCGGCCGCCGAGGTGCAGCTTCTCGTAGACGTGATGCAGGTGCATCTTCACCGTGCCTTCGGATAAATGCAGCCGCTGCGCGATGGTCTTGTTGCGCAGCCCGCGCGAGACGAGATCGGCGATCTCGGTCTCCCGCCCGGTCAGCCGGGACATTGGCTGCGGCTGCGACCCGGGCATCAGCAGTTGCTGGACGATCTTGTTGTCGATCCACTTCTTGCCCGCCGCCACCGCATTCACGCATTCGATGAGAAAGCGGTGGCTGATGCCGTCCAGAAACAGGCCGTCGACGTCGAGCGTCTGTATCTCCTTGACATCGAGCCTGCCGGTTGGCTGCACGATGAAGATGATGCCGAGAGCGCTGTTGCCGGCCTTCAGCCGTGAGGAGAGACCTGATGTCTGCTGGTCCGCGAGATCCACGCCCACGATGACGATATCAGGCTGATGGCGCTCCACATGAGCGAGAACGTCCGCAGGGCGGCGACACTGGGCGACAACATCGTGTCCAGCCTTCTGCAAAACCCATTCCAGACCGGCGAGATATACCCCTCGCGGGTCCGCCACGACCAACGTCGACATGCGAACACCGTCCGTAAAAAACGCAACGAACTTGGTTAAGTACCCGTAAAATCAGGAAACCAGAGCCTAGGCCTATTGTCAAGTAATAGCTAATATGCATATTGCTATAATGACAATCCGCCGTCTGCCAGGCGGATCAGCGGACATCTCGCATCGCACTTGGGCGGGAAGCTGGCTAGCTGCCCTTCCTGGCCGCTATCACCATGAAATCGCTTCCAAGCGTGACGCTTTGCAGCCGACGATATTGACCTGCAATGCGTACTTCGCGGAGATGCCAAACCAGCAGTTTCGCTACCTCGGAACTGCGCGGTGAAAGGCGAACCTATGATATGCCTGTCACTTCAAGGTTCTACCGTCCCTTGCCGCGCGGCCCAGTCGTATGGGTACAGGCAGTAAAAATAGCCGGTGCGTTCGGTTGCGATGTATTTCAGATGCGTGCCATTGGGTAACCAGACGATGTCGCCAGGGCGGCATTCGTGGCGGCCGTCATCCAGTTCGATCGTCAGCGTGCCTTCATGGATGAACAGCACCTCGTCATAGGTCACGGTCCAGTCGATCGAGGCGTTCTCCAGATACTCAATGCCACCGCCCATGGTCCGGCTGATCTCGGCATTGATGACGCGCGCGATCGACGACGTTCCGGTCGGCGTGACTGATGGCTTCAGAGTCAACTCGCTGTGCTTGAAAATCCTGGCCTTGGACATTGTCATCCTTTCTTTGCGCGAAGATTGGCTTTGGAGGGAGTGACGCCGGACGGAGCCAGCCCGGCGAGCCATCTCGTCACCGGATCCAGCTTGCGCCCGGCATGTTCGAGATCGTCGCGCCGACGCACCGCGCCACGGACGAAATGCGCACCGACGAAGCGAAAGGGTTCGGGCGGGAAACCGCGCGCCACCGGACGCACCAGCGCCGAATGCGTCAGTTCCGATTCGCCGTCAGTCAGCAGACTGGTGAGGATCTCGCCGCCGATATAAGCCATTGTCGTGCCATTGCCGGAAAAGCCGTAGCCGTAGACGACATCGCGGTTGGCGGGCAAAGCGCCGAACAGCGGCACGCCGCTGACCGTCCGGTCGATCGGGCCGTTCCACGATGTTTCGAGTGGGAAATCGGCGAGCGCCGGGTGGCCATCCCGCAGCACGCGACGCATTTCGGCGACCCGTGGCGACAGGCCATGGAAACGCTGGTCGACAATGCCGCCGAAGCCAATGACGCCACCGCTGACGCCGACGGACAGCCGACCATCGCGCGTCGGAGACCAACCGCCAACGAAGACGCGGGAATCGATCATCAGCGGCGCCCGGCGGTAGCCGACCTTGTCGAGAAGGTCTGGAATGGGCTGTGACATGGCGTCGTCGCTGGAGATGTTGAAGATCGCAGGGGCCAGTTCCGGAATCGCCCCGGACCAGGCGTTCATGGCAAGCACGACCTTGCCGCAGGACACAGTTCCTTTCGCCGTTTCCACCGTGAGCTTGCCACGTCGCGAAAACCGCTTCATCGGCGACTTTTCATAAATCCGAACGCCGCGGTTCAGCGCTGCACGACGCAGGCCGCGCACCAGGAACCCTGGATGCACAGTTGCCGACGAAGCGTCGAACGCACCGCCAAGGTGGCTCGTCGTACCGGCCATCGCCGCGATCTCCGGGCGCGAAACTCGCCGCGCCGGGACGTAGCCGTGCGCTGCCAGCTTATTTAACGCGTCGTCCCAGGCGCCAAGCTGTGCTTCGCACGTAGCTCCCCAGATCCAGCCGATGCGATCGAACCAGGCGTCGATTGCCTCGGCCTTGCAGAAAGCCTCGATGCCGCCGATCGCGGCTTCGGATGCCTTGATGATCGAAAGCGCGTCGTTTCCGTCGCGCAGCGCGGCAAGCGCGCTGTATTTGGTCCACGCCGAAAGCACCATTCCGGAATTGCGGCCGCTCGGGCCACCACCACAAATGTCGCGCTCTACAATGACAACGTCGAAGCCTGGATTGTGCTGCTTGAGGCGAATGGCGGTCCACAGTCCGAGATACCCGCCGCCAACGATGCAGATGTCGGCCTGCGTTGTCTCTTCGAGCGGAGGCGCAAGGTCCGGGTCCTCGGGCAATGCCTGCCGCAGCCAATGGCTCCGCCAGCGGATGTCTTTTTCCGGCAACTGCATCACGATGCGCCTGCGGCGGACAGGCGGCGCTCCACCAGCCTGACCCAAAGACTGGCGCCCATCGGCAGGATAGCGTCGTTGAAATCGTAATTGGTGTCGTGCGCGGCGGCCTGGTGCGCGTCGTCCTCCTGGCCAAGCAAGAAATAGCAGCCCGGCCGCTGTTCCAACATGTAGCAGAAATCTTCAGAACCCATCTCGGGAGGCGGATCGACGACGAGACGTTCCGAGCCCATCACCTCGTTCGCAATCGCGATCATCGCGTCGGCTTGCGCCGGAGTGTTGATCGTCGGCGCGAAGGGCGTTTCGTAGCGAATATCGACGCTGGCGCCAAAAGCTTCAGCCTCGTTTTTCGCGATGCGGCGGATTGCCATCTCCAACGTCTTTTGAACCTGATGGTCGAAGGTGCGCACGGTGCCGGTCAGAAACGCCGCATCGGGGATGGTGTTGAAGGCTTCGCCGGCGCGCAGGCTGCCAACGGTGACGATTGCCGGAGAGTGCACATCGGTCAGGCGACCGGGCAGGGCTTCGATTGCCAGCAGGATGCGCGCGGCGACGGGGAGTGGATTGATCGCCAGATGCGGCATCGCCGCGTGGCCGCCCCTTCCATGGACGACGATCTCGAAGCGATCGGCCGCCGCGGCCACCGTTCCGCGGTGGACGGCGATCTCGCCGAGAGGCCGTTCGCAATTGTGCAGCGCGTAGACTTCATCGCAGGGGAAACGCTCGAAAAGGCCATCATTCAGCATGGCGAGTGCCCCACCTCGACCCTCCTCGGCCGGCTGGAAAATGAAATGCACGGTGCCGGCGAAGTCGGGCGAGCGGGCAAGCGCCGAGGCTGCGCCGAGCAGCATCGTCGTGTGACCGTCATGGCCGCAGCCATGCATCCTCCCGGGAATGCGGGACGCATGCGGCAGCGGCCGCGCCTCGGTCATCGGCAGGGCGTCCATGTCGGCTCGGATGCCAAGACTGCGACCAGCGCCGAGCCTGCCCCTGAGCGTGCCGACGACACCTGTCCGTCCGACGCCTTCGGTCGTCTCGATGCCCCACGAGCGCAGTTTGTCCGCCACGAAACGCGCCGTCTCGAACTCTTCGAAGCCGAGTTCTGGATTGGCATGCAGATGCCGCCGCCAGGCCGTCATCTCGGTCTCCAACTGCTGCACCGATGGAACCAGTCTCATGCCGATGCCCTTGCGCGGAGAGTTTGCGAGCGGCCCTGAAGGATGGCGATGACACCAAGCAGGGTCGCAGAGAATGCGATCAGCAGCACAGCGACGGCCGCGATGGCAGGGCTGATGGATTCGCGAACCCCGGAGAAGATCATGCGAGGCAAGGTTCGCTCCGCGCCTGTCGAGAGGAAACTTGCGACGACGACTTCGTCGAAAGAGATGATGAAGGCGATGATGGCCCCTGTAATGACGCCCGGCGCTATCAGCGGCAGCACTACCTTGAAGAATGTGCGCATGGTGCCGGCGCCGAGCGATGCCGCCGCGCGAACCAACGTCCGGTCGAAGGTCGAAAGGCTGGCGACGACAGTCGTCAGCATCACAGGCACGGCCATCGCCGTATGCACCAGAATAATCGATAGCTTGTTGCCGACGAGTCCCAGTGTGGCGAAGAATGAAAAGGCCGCGACGCCGACGATGACGACTGGCGTCACCAAGGGCGCGGCGATGATCGCGTAGAGGATTCGCTTGCCGGCAAAATCGCCCCAGGCGAGTCCGATCGCCGCAGGTATGCCGAGCAGCAACGCCAGAACCGTGGTGGACAGCCCGATGACGACCGAGTTCCACAGTGCGTTCGGCCAACGCTGGTCGACCCACAGTTCGGCATACCAGCGCAGCGACCAGCCCGGCGTCGGAAATGCCAGCGAATTGCTCGAGGTCAGCGACATAGGGATCACGATCAGCAGGGGCAGAATGATGAACGCCAGCAACGTCGCCGCATAGGCATACATCAGCCACTTCCGGAAGCGGTCGGCGCTCATGCGACATGCGCCTTGCGGCGGAAGAGGACGGACGCCGTCCAGAACAGCAACGCAAACAACACGAGGATCATCAGCAGTTGCAGCGAAAGCGCTGCACCCATGCCCCAGTTCAGTGTGCTGTTCGTGTAGAAAGCTATGTAGCTGGAGATCATCTGGTCGGTCGGCCCGCCGACAAGCGTCGGGGTGATGTAGTAGCCAAGTGCGAAGACAAAAACGATCGCCCCGCCGGACAGGATCCCTGGCAGGATCAACGGCAACTGCACGCGGCGCCACGCCGTGAGCCACGGCGCACCCAGCGACAGTGCCGCGCGCATGTAGGTGGTCGGAACCCGCCGCATGACAGCGACGACGGAGAGCACCATCATAGGCAGCAGAACCTGAACCATCGCCAAATAGAGCGAAAAGCGGGTGTAGATGAGGTCGAGGGGTTCGCTGACGATACCCAATCCGAGCAGAGTGGAATTCACGGGGCCGTTCTTCTGCAGCACGATGATCCAGATGACGGTGCGCACCAGCAGCGATGTCCAGAGCGGAAACAGGATCAACGCGAACATCAGCTTCGACCAGGCCGGGGGCGCGCTGACAATTGCCTGCGCCAGCGGCACGGCGAGCACCGCGCAGATGACGGTCACCACGATGCTGATCCAGATCGTACGCAGCAGCGCGTCGACGAAGATGGCGCGGTCGGCGGAAACGGCTTCGATCGAATTGTCCGCGCCTCGCTTCAGGTCCAGGCTCGCAAGCAGATAATAGTCCGTTCGCGCGCTTTGCTGACGCGCTATGACCTGCCAGAGATCGATGTTTTTCCAGCCGGCCTGTTTGGCGAGCACCTCGTCGCGCACAGGGCGCATGTCGAGCTTGCCGTCGGCCGCATCCTTTGCCGTCTTAATGACGAGGAAACGGCTGCCGACGACGCGCTGGTTCACGAGTTGCGCCAGGACGCCTTCCTTCCCGGCGCGCCGCGCGTCGGCCAAATCCTCGACGAGTGCTGCAAAGACGGGTTCGCCAGGCAGGCCGCTATCCGCATTCCAGCCCGCCAGAGCGGCAATTGTGCGCGGCAGGTTGTTCGAGAAATCCGAGTTGTCGACGGCCAGAGCGAGGAAGCGCGCTACCGGCCACAGAAACAGAATGACGACGAACAGAATAAGCGGGGCCGTCAACAGGGCGAGCATGCCGCCCCGTTGGCGCCGCTTCATAGCCGGCTTTGTCCCGACCAACATGCCTGGGTTACTTCGCGAGCCAGGCCTTGAAGCGTTCTTCCAGTGCTTCCTTGTGCTCGGTCCAGAAGTCGTTGTCATAGGAGGCGCCGTACTGAAGGTGCTCCGGCGACGTGGGCAGGTTGGCCTTCCAATCCGCGGGAATGAGGTCTGCGGCTTCCTTGCGGCCGGTGCCATAGGCATAGAGTTTCGAGAAGCCGGCCTGGTTTTCAGGGATGGAGAACCACTTGAGGAGATCCAGCCCGGCCTGCTGGTGCGGCGCGCCCTTCACCACCGCCCAGTAGTCGGTGCCATAGAAGAAGCCAGCGTCCCATGCGATCGCATAGGGCTTCTTCTCGTTGATGGCTTCGTTGGTGATGCGCGCATTGAATCCGTCGCTGAGAGCCACTTCACCACTGTCGAGGTTCTGGATGCCCTGCGTTGTGGTGGACCACCAGACGACGTTCGGCTTGATCTTGTCGAGCATGGCGAAAGCCCGATCGACACCTTCCGGCGTGGCCATCACCTTGTACATGTCCTCGCGTTTCACGCCGTCGGCCATCAGCGCATTTTCCAGCGTGAACTGTGCCTGCTGGTAAAGCCCGCGCTTTCCCGGAAATTTCTCGACGTTCCAGAAATCCGCCCAGCTCTTCGGCGCGGCGTCACCTTTGTAGACCTTCGTGTTGTAGGCAAGGACCGTAGCCCAGGTGTCGGATGCGACGCCGCATTCGTGCAGGGTGCCTGGGAGATAATTCGCCGCGTCGCCGGTGATCTCGGGCGTCAGCGGGACGAACAGGCCTTCGGCGCAGCCGACTTCCATGGCGGGCGCTTCGACCGAGACGACGTCGTAGGTAATGTTGCCCGCCTGCACCTGGGCACGCACCTTGGCGACCTCGCCGCCCCATTCTTCCATGACGATCGGAACGCCCGTCTTTTCGGTGTACTTGTCCCAGACCCCATCCTTGTAGGCCTTGTCCCATGTACCCCCCCAGCCGACCACCGTGACGGGGTCGGCCGCGGACGCGGCCAAAGTCGAGGTCGCGAGGCAGATCGCGGCGGCAGATACGGCTTGCAGATAAGTCCTCATTGCAGTTCCCCTTTCTTATCGTTGCAGATTTGATCAAATTTCAAACGCAAAATCGATTGATTAGCAATAGGAATTTGCGATAGGGTGCAAAAAAATTGAAAAGACGAGGAGATTTGATCGAATGCTGCAAGGCACTAGAGACCTGCGCGCCAATGTCAGTCTCGCTGCTGTTCTGGACGAGGCGCGACAGCGTTTCGCTGACGCCAACCCGAACAGCCGGGCGCGTCAGAACGAGGCCGCGGCATCGTTGCCGGGCGGCAATACGAGGGCTGTTCTATGGTATCGGCCATTCCCCGTATCGTTTGTTTCCGGTGAAGGCTGCAGGGTGACCGATCTGGACGGCCATACCTATGTCGACCTGGTCTCGGAATACAGTGCCGGTTTCTACGGCCACTCCGACAAGGCGATTTCGGCGGCCCTTGTGGACGTCATACAGGGTGGCATCATGCTGGGTGCACCCAACCGCTATGAGGCGCGCCTGGCTGCCGCGGTGGTCGACCGTTTTCCGGCCATCGAGCGCGTGCGCTTCTGCAACTCGGGCACCGAGGCGAACATCATGGCGATTTCGGCGGCTCGCGCCATCACGCAGCGCTCGAAGATCCTCGCCTTCCGCGAGGGCTATCATGGCGGCGTACTCACTTTTGCGCATGGCGGCTCACCGCTCAATTTGCCTTTCCCCTTTGTCTTCGCCGACTACAACGATAGTGCAGGCGCCGTGGCGCTCATCAAGGAACAGGGCGACGAGCTTGCCGCAGTGATCGTCGAGCCGATGATGGGCGGCGGCGGCTGCATCCCGGCGACGCGTGAGTTCCTGGAAGCGCTACGCGCCGCGACGAAGGACACCGGGGCGCTGCTGATTTTCGACGAGGTCATGACTTCGCGCCTCGACTACCGCGCGCTCCACGGGGCGCATGGGATTTTTCCCGATTTCGTGACGCTCGGCAAGTATATCGGCGGCGGTGCGAGTTTTGGCGCATTCGGTGGACGCGCGGATCTCGTCGATCGCTTCGATCCTGCTTTGCCCGGTGCGTTTTCGCATGGCGGGACGTTCAACAACAATATTCTTAGCATGGCTGCTGGTTTCACCGGTCTGACCCAGGTGCTGACGCAAGAGGCGAGCCGCGCCATCAATGCGCGCGGCGATCGCTTGCGTGAAGCGATGAACGTCTCCCTTGAGCGGCATGGCGTCGAGGGCATCGTCATAGGGCGCGGGTCGTTGATGAACCTGCATTTCGTCAGGGGGCCGGTGGACACGCCGGCGCGGCTCGACGATGCCGATCCTTCGGTGATTGCGCTTTGGCATATCGAAATGCTGTTGCGAGGGTACTACGTGACGCCGCGCGGCATGCTGGCGTTGTCACTGCCATTTGGCGACGCCGAACTCGACGGCTTCGCCGCCGCATTCGACGATTTCCTGTCGAGCAACCTCAAAATACTGCCGCGCCGGACAAACTGATGCTCGATCGCAAGGATGCCAGTGCCGGCTCAGCCGCGCAAAAGACAGCTCATGTTCGTGTCCATACGGGCTTGAAGGAAGCACTGATGAACGGTGACTTCCTGCCCGGCCAAAGACTGGTCGTGCGACAGCTTGCCGAACAGTACCGGACCAGCGCCATGCCGGTGCGCGAGGCCTTGCGGCAACTCGTCAGCGACGAGGCGATGTTCGACCACCCAAATCGGGGCGTCATCGTCCCCGAGGCCACGGTGGCGCGTATTTCGGATCTGGTGCGTGTGCGCTGCAGCGTCGAAGGAACGGCGGCCGAGTGGGCCGCGACGACCATCACGCCCGAAGAACTCGATGAATTGGCGAAGCTGAACGGGCTGATGCGCGAATGCGTCGAGAGCAATGTCATGGCTAGCTATCTCGGCCTGAACAGGCGCTTCCATTTCACGATGTACCATGCCGCGCGGTCACCTCTCATCCAGCAGATCATTGAGAAATTGTGGCTGCAGGCAGGACCGTTCTTGAACATCGTCCGCTCGGACGTGACCTACGGCCTGGGCCTGGACCATCACGACGAAATGCTCGCGGCACTGCGTCGCGCCGATGGCGCGGCTGCGCGCAAGGCGCTGGTGGCCGACCTGCGCGAGGCCGCCGACATCATTCTTCGCGCCGCCGCGGCGGCTGAGGCTCAGCCTGCGCGCAAACGCCCGGCTTCGGCACGCCGTGATCCCAAGGCGCAGGCGCGGTGATGGGCGGATCCCCGCGTGGCCCGGTTCATGTCGAGTTTCGTGGCGTCAGCAAGCGCTACGGGCAGACGGTCCAGGCGGTGCGTCAGCTCGACCTGGAAATCATGCGCGGCGAATTCCTGACGCTGCTGGGGCCTTCCGGGTCTGGCAAGACGACGGCGTTGATGATGCTTGCGGGGTTCGAAGATACGACCGAGGGCGAAATCCTCATTGACGGTCAGCGCATCGACAACGTTCCCGCCAATCGTCGCGGCATCGGCATGGTGTTCCAGAACTACGCGCTTTTCCCGCACATGACGGTCGCCGAAAACCTGGCTTTCCCGCTCGAGGTCCGCAAACTTGGCCGCGACGAGGTGACGCGACGTGTCAGGAACGTTCTCGACATGGTCCAGTTGCCCGAATTCGGCAACCGGCGTCCGGCGCAGCTTTCGGGTGGCCAGCAACAACGCGTCGCGGTTGCCCGCGCCCTGATCTTCGAACCAAATCTTGTCCTGATGGACGAACCGCTCGGCGCCCTCGACAAGCAATTGCGCGAGCAGATGCAGTTCGAAATCAAGGATATCCATGCCCGGCTCGGCGTCACGTTCGTTTATGTGACACACGACCAGACCGAGGCGCTGACCATGTCGGACCGGATCGCGGTGTTCAGCGCCGGCCGCATCGAGCAGCTTTCGACACCACGCGAACTGTATGAGCGTCCGACGGGCAGCTTTGTGGCGAGCTTCATCGGCGAGAACAACCGCATGTCCGGCACCGTGCTTGCCGGCGGTGAAAACGGTGGCGTGGCCGTCCATCTCGACGATGGCGATCTGGTGTTGAACGCCATTTCCCCTGGCGCGACGCCCCCTGCGGGCGCCAGGGTGACGCTGTCGATCAGGCCCGAGCGCATGTCCTTATTGCACGATGGCTCCACCGCCCTCAACGTGATTGCGGCAACCGTCGTTCAGTCCGTCTATGTCGGGGATCACATCCGGCTCGTCGCTGTGACGGCGGGCGGCCTGAAATTCATTGTCAAGCTTGCCGCATCGTCGTCTCGGTCCGAGCTCAATGCGGGCGAGGCGGTTCGATTGGGCTGTGGTCGTGAGGATTGCCTCGCGCTCGATAGATAACAACAAAAGGCAGACAAGGGAGAGTTCAACCATGAAGAAATCGCCGAAAGTCGTTATCACCTGTGCGGTCACCGGTTCGATCCACACGCCGACGATGAGCCCGTATCTGCCGATAACGCCGTCCGAGATCGTCGACGCCGCCGTCGGAGCAGCCGAAGCCGGAGCGTCGGTGATCCATCTGCATGCCCGCGATCCGGAGACCGGCAAGCCTACCCCTGATCCAAAGCTGTTTATGGATTTCCTGCCGCGCATCAAGCAGCAGACCGACGCCGTGATGAACATTTCCACCGGCGGCGGGCTGAAGATGACCCTCGAAGAGCGCCTTGAAGCCGCGCACGCTTCGAAGCCGGAACTCTGCTCGCTCAATATGGGATCTATGAATTTCGCCCTGCACCACATCGCGCCGAAATACACCGACTGGAAGTACGACTGGGAGAAGGGCTACCTGGAAGACACAAAGAAGGGCATCGTCTCCAACACGTTCGAGCAGATCGAGCGTATCATCGTCGAAGTCGGCCAGGCTTACGGCACGAAATTCGAGTTCGAGTGCTACGATGTCAGTCACCTCTATACGCTTGCGCACTTTCTAGACCGCAAGCTGCTGAAGCCGCCGCTTTTCGTCCAGACGATCTTCGGGCTGCTGGGCGGAATCGGCGCCGACCCAGAAGACATGATGCACATGCGCAGGACGGCTGATCGGCTGTTCGGAGACGATTATCTCTGGTCGATCCTTGCCGCGGGCAAGCACCAGATAAATCTCTGCACGATGGGCGCGATCATGGGCGGCAATGTACGGGTCGGTTTGGAAGACAGCCTCTATGTCGGCAAGGGCACGCTCGCTAAGAGCAATGCCGAACAGGTTGCCAAGATAAAGCGCATTCTCAACGAGTTGTCGCTCGAAATCGCGACGCCCGACGAAGCCCGTCAACTGCTGGATCTCAAGGGCGCAAACGAGGTCGGGTTTTGACGCCCGGCATCGAAACCTATGTCGGCGTCGTGCATCCTTGGATGTGCGACGCGATGGGCCATCTCAACGTTCGTCATTATGTGGCGATGTTTGATGACGCCAGTTTCCAGTTGCTGGGCAGGATTGCCGATCCTCGTTTGACGCCGACCCTCGGCTGGGCGGATGTGAGGATGGAGATCGACTACGTGCATGAAACCGCGGCGGGAACTCTGGTCACCGTTCGCAGCGTTATAGAAAAGCTTGGGAAATCGTCGCTGACTTATCTGCATGAAATGCGCGGTACGCTGGACGGAGTCCTGCATGCGCGCATGCGCACCGTAACGGTGCGCTTCGATCTTCAAGCGCGGAGCAAGATCGAGATCGAAGGCGAAGCCCGGCAGGCGAGCGCGAAACTCCCGAGGGGTGAAGCCGATACGCGTGGGTGACGGCGAGAATGTCTGGTGACGGCGTCGTTAGCCGCATTGGCGTCACTGAGCGAGATGCTGTAGGTCGCTGAAGGCTTCTACTCGCCCTACGAAGGTCAGGTATGCCGCTATCGCACAGGACACCGCATGGGGCAGCCCGCCACAATCGGCCATTGCGTACGATAGTGGCGTTTGAAGTGGTAGCGGGAGAGGGACTTTAATCGGCATAAGGTCAATGCGTTATATCATCTTAGTCAAAATTTTGAAAAAAATGAATCCACAAACGGAATGGAAAACTTTCAATCTTCATTTGCTGGAAGCTGATACTTGAGGCGGAGAATCCGATCCAAGGTAACTGCCGCCTGACAGGATGAGTGGCGGGCTTAGCGTGTTAGGCGACGCGGCGACTTATGCGCCGGAGGCGAATGACAGCAATGCGCCCAAAGTCGGTCATTGAAGTTTACAGCTGGGTAGCTCTGATTGGAGCCACATCTCTTGGATGGGACGGCATCTATATGGCCGAGCTGGCGCGCTGCGAAGTATCGGCGGATATCTTTAGCAGCCGTTTACCGGAGCGCGATAGGTCATTGTGTATGCAATACCGTCGGATGACGTAAGGAACCGCCGTGCCGCACAGAGCAGCAGCCCTAGCCGGTCGTTCTACGCCCCGCCTGCATCGTTTCATGAGCGTGATGCTCGAACTGGCTCCGGGCGTTCTCGTGCCGCGTCAGGAAACAGAGTTGCTCGGACAGAGCGCGCTCGCGATTCTTCGCGATCGCGCGCCCGGCCCGATGGTGATCGACATGTGCTGCGGCTCCGGCAACCTTGCTCTGGCGATCGCGGCGGAAGTTCCGTCGGCCTGCGTCTGGGGGGTGGACGTGACTGACAGCACGGTCGCGCTCGCCCGTAGCAATGCCGAACGCTTGGCCCTTCAGGACCGGGTCACCATCCGGAAAGGGGATCTGTTCGGTGCGCTGGAGGGCGATGGGCTTATCGGCGCGGCGGACATGATTGTCTGCAATCCGCCCTATATCTCGACCGCGCGCCTCGAAGGCGAGAGCGCGCATCTGCTTGAGGGCGAGCCGCGCGAGGCCTTCGACGGGGGGCCCTACGGCATCTCGATCCACCAGCGGCTGATCCGGGACGCAATCGATTTCCTCAAGCCTGGTGGCTGGCTGCTGTTCGAGTTCGGGCAGGGGCAGGACCGCCAGGTGGCTGCCCTGATAGCCAGAGCCAAGGCCTATGAACCCGTGACATTCGCCAAGGATGAGGTCGGAATGCCGCGTGTCGCACTCCTCCGCAAGCTGGAGAACGGTGCGCCCGCGATCTCATCCTCCGCAAGTTTGGCATGAGCCAGATTCGTCCCCTGCAGGCTGCGGATATTACGGCCGTCGTCGGGCTCTTTCAAAGAACCTTCCGGGACGGTGGAAAGCCGCCGCCTCCGGCGCTTGAGACTTATCTGCGCTGGCACTATCTTGAAGGCCCGGTCTGCGATCCGGAGATCGCGTCTCTCGTCCATATTGCGAGCGAAGGCGACATTTCAGGCTTTGTCGGCGTGAATGTACTGCCGATGAGGCATGGCCAGCGCAAGCTGCGCGCCGCCATCTGTGGTTCGCTCATGGTCGAAACGCGGGCGAACGACCCGATGGCCGGCGCAAGGCTGCTCAGGACATTCCTGGCCGGGCCGCAGGACATCTCCTTCAGCGAAACCGCAAATGCCCTCTCGACGCAGATGTGGACGAAACTGCGCGGGGTCGCCCTGCCGCAATACAGCCTGGACTGGATCCGGGTAATCCGGCCTTCGGCCTTCCTGCTCGATCTAGCCTCGCGGCGAGCCGGCGCCGTGCGCTTGCTTGACCCGCTCGCGCGCGGACTCGATCGCTATCTTCGCGGACGGATGCAGGAGAACGAGATGCGCTGGTCCGGGGTCCCGGAACTCTGGAATCGCAAGGGCGGCCTCAAGGTTGCCGAAATCGATCATGCCGGTTTTGCGGCTCTTTTGGACCCGTTGATGCGCCAGTTCCCGCTCCGACCCGACTGGAGCGCGGAGCAGCTTGCGCATATCCTCGCGGAGGCTTCCCAGAAGCCGGACTATGGCGAGGCCGTGTTCGCGTCCGTCTCCTCCCCCAGCGGGGCGCTGGTCGGCGCCTTCCTATATCACACCCGCCCGGGCAGGATGGCGCGCGTGCTGCAGGTTCTGGCCCTGCCGGGGCAAGCTGGTTCCGTCATCGACTGCTTGATTGGCGATGCAGCGCGGCGCGGCGCCGCCGGCCTGCGCGGCCGGACGCAACCCGCCCTGCTGGCAGCGATGCTGGGTCGACGGGTCGCCTTCACTCAACCGGCCTCGACCGTGGTGCATTCGCGCGACGAGGAACTGGTGAACGCGTTCCTGAGCTCGCAAGGCTTCTTCAACGGGCTGGCCGGCGAGCACTGGAATCGCCTGGCCGGGGAGCGGTTCGAATAGGCCATCATTGCGCGCGCGGCAACATAATCCCGATGGTCGCGCCGATCTCAGCAGGCGATTTCCTCGACGGGGCGGACGAGCTGCGGGCCAAGGTGCAGATAGCGCGTCGCCCGGCGCTTGGCGGCGATATCGGCCCAGACGCGTTCGACCTCGACCGTAGTCAGCTTCGCGGCGGTGCCGACCTCAACGGCTGAAAGGCCGTTATTCAGGCCGAAGAGGCAAATATCCATGCGGTCATAGGGCAGGGAGAAGTAGAACTCTTCCTGCGTCTGTTCGAGGGAATAGGTGTCGGTCGTCGGCGCCCTGCGGCAGATTTCCTCGGGAATGCCGAGATGGGCGGCAAGCGCATAGACCTGGCTCTTGTAGAGATGGGCGATCGGTTTGACGTCAGCCGCGCCGTCGCCATTCTTCACGAAGAAGCCTTGGTCGTATTCGAGCCGGTTCGGCGTGCCGAGCACGGCGAAATTCAGCCGGTCGGCGTGATAGTACTCGATCTGTTTGCGCGTGCGCTGCTTCATGTTGGTGGCGGCGACGATGCCGAGATAGACCGCCGGCGACATGCGCAGCTTCGTCTGCCGGCCTTCGGGGTCCTGCACCACCAGCGAGGAGATGTTGTAGCCCTCGCCGGCGAGCGAATTGGCGATGACGATCTTTGAGGCCCAGCCCGGCCCGTATTCCGGCACCAGCTCGCGGATGAAGGCATCCCGCCGCTCATAACAACCCATCGCGTGCAGCGTCGGGCCGATATCCTCCACGATCGCTTCGACGCCGAAGGTTTCGGCGGCCAGCCGGCCGAGGCGGAGGCTGTCGGGATCGGAGTCGCTTTCCGGCATGAACAGGCAGAAGACGTTCTTCGCGCCGACGGCGCGGGCGGCGAGCGCGACCGAGACGCTGGAATCGATGCCGCCAGAGAGGCCGAGCACGAGCCCGCGCTTGCGCATGCCGCGTAGCTGCTCGCGCAACCCGGCGACGATGCGATCGGTTTCCGCAGCGTTGTCGAGCGTCAGCGCGTCGGCCGAGAAGGCGGGACGGCCCGGGGCGAGGGAGTGGTTCATTCTGCAGTCCCCAACGTTTCGGCCGCCAGTCTTCGGCTGACCTTTCCGGTATCGGTCTTCGGCAACTCGCGGCGGAACTCGATGAGCTTCGGCACCATGAAATCCTCGAGATGAACGGCGCAGTAGCGAATGATGTCCCGTTCGCTCAGGGTCTCGTCCGAGAGAACGACGAGGGCGGCAATGGCGTGGCCGAGCACCGGATCCGGCACGCCGGTCACCACGGCTTCCACGATGCCGGGATGGGCGTGCAGCACAGTTTCGACTTCCTTCGGGGCAACCTTTTCGCCGCGCGTCTTGATGATGTCGTCCTTACGGCCAACGAAATAGAGGAAGCCGTCCTCGTCCGTCCGGAACAGGTCGCCGGTGTGGAGCCGCTTTTCCCAGGGATGCGGCCCGGGACGCAGCATCTGCTCCGTGGCCACGTCGTTGCGCCAATAGCCCTGCATGACATGCGGGCCGCGGATGACCAACTCGCCCGCCACGCCCGGTGGCACGCGGTTGCCCTCATCGTCGACGACGATCGCTTCCGTGTTGGGAATAGCGATGCCGACGGAACCCGGCCGGCGGTCCAGCTCCTCCGGGGGCAGGTAGGTGCAGCGCTTGCACTCCGTCAGACCGTACATGGAATAGAGCCGCACGCCGGGGAACAGCTCGCGCAGCCGGGCGATATGCACCGGCGGCAGGGCGGCGGCGGTGTTCGAGATATAGCGCAGGCTCGGCAGGAAACCCGGCGCCAAATCGCGCATCTGCAGGATCAGCGCCGCCATCGTCGGCACCAGCGGGAAACCGGTGACCTTCTCGGCGCGGATGCGCTCGAAAATGGCCTGCGGAAAGGCGAAGGATTTTTCGAGGACGAGGGTCGCGCCGAGCTTCATCGCCATCAGCAGCTGATAGAGGCCGTAGTCGAAAGCCAGGGGCAGGACATTGAGGATGATGTCGTCAGGGGTGTTGCGCAGATAGGTCATGATGGATTCGGCCGCGGCATCGATATTGCGATGCGTCATCATCACGCCCTTGGGGCGACCGGTGGAGCCCGAGGTGTAGATCAGCATGGCGAGGTCGATGTCGATCCCGCCATGGCGAACGGGCACAGGCGCGACCTTGAGACAATCCTCGAAGGAGGCAGCGCCATCCGGCGTATGGCTGGATGGCGCTTGCGTCGACGCGACGAAGAGCGGCCGGTCCGACAGCGCACGCGCCTGGATCACGACAGGCATCAGCTTGGCCTGCGTCAGGATCGCTGCAGCCTCGCAATCGTCGATGACATAAGCGAGCTTGCCGGCCTTGGTGGAGGCGTTGATCGGGCTGAAGGTCGCGCCCGCCTTGAGAACCGCGAAGATCGAGACGGCGGCTTCCCAGCAATTATCCATGAAGACGAGAACGCGGTCGCCGCGCTGCACGCCATTCGCGGCGAGAGCGGTCGCGAGCCGGTTCGACAGATCGTCGAGCTCGTCATAGCGCAACCGCTTCCGGTCGGTGACAAGCGCCGTCTTCGCGCCATGCGCGGCCGCGTTCGTGATGAGGAATTGCTCGACCCGCATGAGCTCGGGCCTTCCGCTGCCAGCCGTCACGCCGCGACGAGCGATGCGGTCTTCGCTGTGATGAAGGCCGTGATGCGCGCCAGTGAATCGAGGTTGGCCGGCACGATATCGGCGTCCGCAACTGTGATTCCGCAATGGTCCTCGATAAAGGCCACCAGTTCCAGAACGCCGGTCGAATCGATGATGCCGTTCTCGATCAGCGAGTCCGTATCGGCGAGGGTGTGGGTGGTGTCGCCGAACAGGAAGTTCTCGATGACAAAGGCCTTCACTGCGTCTCGGATCGTATCGGTCATGTCGTTCGCTTTCCTTGGTGGTGTCAGGCGGCCTTTGCGTTGCAAATGCCTGTGCCGGTGAAAGTCGTCAGCCACAGCTGCGTCGACAGGATGCCGACAAAGGCCGCATTGTCGCGAAAGCCGGAGACCGGCTGGCGGCTGCATTTCTCATGTAGTTTTGCCACTGCCTTCGGATTGAAGAGCCCGCCGGCGCTGACTGCGGCGTCGCCCAGGGCCGACTGGACATAGTCCCTCGTGCCCGGCCCAACGAAGGACTGGCTGTCCGGTGCGCGATAGGGCTGCTTGGTCCGCCGGCCGATGGCGGCCGGCAGCAGGTCTTTGGTCGCCTCCCGGAGAATATGCTTCTCCACGAGCCCCTTCAGCTTCATCTCGGGAGGAAGGCCGGCGGCAAACTCGACCAGATGATGGTCGAGGAAGGGAAAGCGGCCCTCGATGCCGTGGGCCATCGCCATGCGGTCGCCCTGGCTGGACAGGATATAGCCGGGGAGAAGGAAGCGGGCTTCCAGATATTGCGCCTGATGCAAGGGATGCCAGCGGGCGAACGCCTCGGGCAGCCGCGCGGCGAGCTCCTCGGCGGCGTCATATCCAGACAATGTGGCACGCAGATCGCCCGAGTAGAACAGCTTCGTCGCCGCCGTGCCGTCGAACCTCGGCCGATGGGAGAACAGCGGATCGTCGAGCGCCGCGCCGCTAGCCCCGAAGAAGGAGAACAGGCACTCGGCCGATTGCTGCCTCAGGCCCGGAAGATAGGGGTAGAGCTTGTGGAACAGATGCGGCCGGATGCGGGAGCCGGGCTGTCTCCCGCAAAAGCGCCGAACCCTGGCCTCCTTGAAAATATCGTAGCCGGCAAAGACTTCGTCGGCGCCTTCGCCCGTCAGCACCACTTTCAAGCCGGCCTCGCGCACGAGGCTCGAGAGCTTGTAGAGCGGGGCAGGGGCAGTGCGCAGGATCGGCCGCTCCGTGAAGCGGATAACGTCAGGGAAGACGGCGGCGATATCGCCTTCCCCGCAGGCGACGGCGCTGTGATGCGTGCCGAGCGCACGGGCCATCTCGAGCTGGAAGGGGCTCTCGTCATGTTCGGCGCTATCGAAGGTGACCGAGAAGGTCCTGAGGCCACCCGGCGCCATGCCCGCCGCCAGCGCCGATGTGATGGAGGAATCGAGGCCGCCAGAGAGATAGGCGCCGACTGGCACATCGGCGCGCATGCGGATGCGGGTCGCCTCCGTCAGGAGGGCGCGCAGTTCCTCGGCCGCGGCACGCTCGTCCCGGTGCCGGGGCGGCGCGTCCCGGTCGGGATACTCCAGACTCCAGTAGGGCCGCGTCGAGACGCTGCCTTCTTGCACGATCATCAGGCTTGCGGGTTCGAGTTCGTAGATATTGCGGAAGGCCGTGCGCGGCGCGATCGGGGCCCAGAGCGTGAAGATCTGGTCGAGTGCGACCGGATCAATCTCGGCCGCGACGTCCGGGGCCTGGAGGAGCGCCTTGATCTCCGAGGCGAAGTAAAGCCGTTCGCCCTGCCTTGTATAGAAGAGCGGCCGGACCCCCATGCGGTCGCGCGCCAGAACCATGCGGCGGCGGCGGCCGTCCCAGAGCGCAAAGGCGAAATCGCCATTGAGCGCGGAGACGCAATCCTCCCCCATCTCGTCATAGAGATGCAGGATCACTTCGGTGTCGCTGGCTGTCCGGAAATGGCGGCCTTTCGCGCGAAGCTGCTCGCGCAGTTCCACATAGTTGAAGATCTCGCCGTTGAAGGCGATCGTCAGATCGCCCGTCGCATCGGACATGGGCTGCTGGCCGTCCCCCAGGCCGACGATGGACAGCCGCGCATGGCCGAGGCCGGCCGCCTTTGTGGTGAAGAATCCCTGCTCATCGGGGCCGCGATGCGCAATGGCAGCCGTCATCCTTCCAAGGAGCGCCCTCCCATCCCGGACAGTGCCGAAATAACCGCTAAAACCGCACATGCCGAGATATTTCCAAGTCCACCAGCGCGGCTCGGACTATAGCCGCCAAGATACCGGTAGGTGTTAAACATCTGGGACTATTCATGAGAATGGTAAATTTTGAGCGGCCGCCGACGGCTGAATTCTTGCGTGAGCATTGGATCTGCCGCGAGATGAGGACAATGACGCCCTTCGGCGACATAGTCGCCACTGACGGTCAGCTTGCTTCCGAGGCTGCCGGCGATGCCCACAGTCCCGGCATTGGTCAGCCCGACAATGGCTTGGGAAGTGCCGGCGAGATCGAGCGTCGCGCCCGCCGCGACCGAGAATTGCGAGGCGGAACTGAACGTGTTGGCCGCGCCTGCGGCGAGCGTGCCGCCATTGACCGAAGTGGCGCCGGCGAAAGCCGAGTTGTCCGAAGTCAGAACCACTGTCCCCAAGCCGTCCTTGACGAAATCGCCGGTACCCGAGAGCGCGCCGGCATAGCTCACATTAGCTGTCTGGTCGAAGGTGAACGAGGCGCCCGCACCGATCGAGACATCGCCGCCCAGCGCTCGGCCGCCGAGATGATGCCGCCTTGGTCGACGGTCCAGTCCAGCAGCGACGTGCCTGAAAGGGTCAGCGTGCCGGCGCCATCCTTCACCATCGCAAATGACTCCACATCAAGGATGCGTTCGGACGCACCGGCATAGGCCCCATCGATTTTATTGATCTTTTTGCCGTCTTTAAGAGGGCTGGTAGCGGGAGACCGCTACATCGCCAGACCCACTATCGAGGGGGCGTATTTTTCCTATCGCCGACATGCCGCATGATTGTCGGCAGCAGCGTTCATCCGCGCCCGCCACGATGGCGGGAAAAGCCTCCCCGATTTTGCTGGAAACCAGTACGTTGATCGCGGTGCTGTTGCTATAGGCCTAGGGTGCTGGCGTTTGATGATGGCCCTGCCATTGCCGCGAGAACCCCTTGGCGAACTTCACTAGGTCGATCGCCGCATAGGCACTCACTGGCATCAAGCCTATTTCCAGTTTGATCTTCGCTTCAACGGAATCGGAAACGCCAGCTCTGAGGGAGTCCCAAAATTTCGACCACCATCCCGGCTGCTGCTCGTTCGGCAAGGCCGTACGTTCGTGATCAATCTTCGTTGCCAGGTCTTCCAGACTAAGCGGCTTCTCACCCGGTAATGGTGCGGCGAGAGCGACCGTCGTATCGCCAATCTCCACCAGGGCCGGAATACCAGCACTTTGGATCGCGCTGACGGCTTGCCTAACGATTTGATCGCGCTGTGCGTCGTGGTCAAGTCGGGTGAGTGCTGCATCGACCCGGGCGCTCTCCTCTCTTTGGCGCTTCGCACGAAGTTCGACCGCACGACGCTCGCTCTCGGTCCATGACGAAGAGGGCTTGCCAGTCGGTGGTGCGATCGGTTCGCCCCGTGCCCGCGCCTTGGCTGCGTCATCGCGGTCGAGTGCCGAGAGCTCATCGAACGGGAAAATGCGGCTGATCAACAATCCCCCCTCAATAAATGACAAAGGATATTATCATAGATAGCCGAACATCCCCAAGGACTTCCATCAATAGCACGTGGCGCACCCTTGACGTCAAGAGCACAAGGTGCGATGTTGTCGTCAGAAAGAGGAGATCACGCAAAATGGCTGGCGATCGATATGGTACATTTCGTACAGGTGAACTTGGGCGGGCGCTGGTGGCGTTGGCCGAGGACCCCGGACGCTATGCCGAATATGCCGCCCTCTCTCGCGTAGCGGTCCCTGCTGTGGCCGCGCTCTCCCACGAAATTGCCAGAGATTTCCCTCAAGTCAGAACCGATCACTTTGCCAAACAGGCTATCGGAGCGTTTGTCGGCAACATTATGCGCCAGTTCGGGCACACCATAGTGCGCCGGGGGCGCGTTCCTGGCGACGTTTTCAGCTACGGTTCCGTCTGGTCGGCTCTGCCGGCCGAGCACGAGCGCACGCCGGGTTGAAGATTGGTGCAGATGCAACCGGCCATGTGGCAAGCCACGCCGCTACGCAAAAAATGTCGATCGCGAAGATCTCGCTCTTGCGGCTCGTCGCGCGCCGCCTTATTTACCTTTTAGTCCCAAAGAGCAGCGCCGAACCAGCAGCAAGAGGGGCACCCCGAGATAGGGGAAGGCCATTCCGCAAGGTTGAGCAGTCTAGACTGCAGCGGAGCCCAGCCACAGGCGTCAGTGTGGCATACGGTTTCTGTTGGGTGCGTTGACAAACCGCACCCTTACGCAAGGTGGTTCGGACCATGCGAGCAGGAATCGCCCGAGGCGTACTTAACGCCGGGCGATTTCTTGCGCCCGGCTCGGAGGATTTCCGTGGACGGAGCGCAGGTTCTACAAATCCAGTTTTTTGGCTTCTCGGCATCTGCAAACGGCAGCCTTGCCGTCTGCATGCTAGCGTTCATAGCGCTGGCAGTGATCCTCATTCGCAGAAAGGGGAAATCCTGAAACAAGGCCGGTCGTATCTTGCCAGGCGCGAACGGGGTTGGATGCTTGCTCAGCCATCGTCGAGGGTTGTCGCCACGAAGTTGCCTCTCACCTTTGGTGGTCCTCTTTCCACGTCTACATAAAGGTTCAGCGCGTTTTCCTTGAATTCTATTTCGCCTTTGCCGCCGATACGCCGAGCCCCGGTGATCAAGGGGCGGATCTTGTCAAGCCTCGGCGGCTGCGCCGTTGCGAAATCTTTGAAATCCTCGGTCTCTATTACACGGACGACGACACTCCGCCGACAGCCCGCCAGCCTTCATCTGCAGCGGACTCTCAAAATCCTCTCCCGCCCGGAGGCGTAACCCGCTTCGGATCCGCCATTGTTGACACAGCAGACGCCCTTGCCCACAAAAGTCCTCGGGTGGAGGGCACGTTTATGCGGAGCGGGATTCGGATTCTTCTGGCCATGATGGCCATTTTATCTGCTGTCGTGATTTCGAATGCCGCGACCATCGGGAAATCGAATTCGCCAAATTGCGTGATGGTGATCAGCGGCGAGATCGTTCAGGGGGACTTCGAGAAGTTCGTCGCCCTCGGCAAGGTCCTGCTGCCGGGCGACGATGGTGAGTCCACGAGCCATGACAAGGTTTGCCTAGACAGCCCGGGTGGGAACTTGGCGGAAGGCGTCAAGTTCGCCAAATATTTCTACCACGACGGCGTCGGAACGGTCATCGACGGTGGCCAGAAATGCTACTCAGCCTGCGCGGTCATGTTCATGATGGGGACAGCAACCGGGGCGGAAGTCGCCTTTGCCAATCGCAAGCTCCATGTTGGGGGCAAGCTCGGCTTTCATCGTCCCTATATCGACATTTCATCTGGCACGTCGATCGACAGCGGAACGTTGCGGTTCGCCTACGACGCGGCTTTCTCCTCCGCTCTCGATCTCATTGCCGTTGCGAATTCCAAAGCCCCATGGAGCAGCCAGCCCATGATGAAGCCCGATCTCATCCAGGGAATGCTCCAGCACATCGGCAACGACATGCTGATGATCGACAGTGTCGACAAGGTCGGCCGCTGGGACATCGAGGTGATCGGCGCAGCCGAGCCGTCCCTGCTTTCGGAGGAACAGGCCTTCTATGCCTGCGAGAATTCGCTGCAATGGCAGAACGGGCTGACGACTGAGGATATCTCGTATTCCAAATACAGCGAGGGATCTAGCGGCAGGCGATCCCATCTTCTCACCGGAACGGAGCAGACCGCATTCCAGGTTGAAGGTCTGGCTTCCGGCTATGCCATGGAGGGCTGCGTCATCTCAAAGAAGGAAAACGCGCTTCTCGGATGCGGCATCGACGAATACTCCGATGCGCGGCTCGGGCAGGGAGACTGCGACCAGTCCAGTTACGCAGACCGTAGCGTTAGCCTGAAAAAGATATCGGTTTTCAATCCGGCAACCCGGCTCGAGGAATTGCGGCCTGGCAAGCCATCTCCAGCCAAACAGCCTGGGATGGCTCGCTGTTTCGTCATTAAAGGTGAACATATCACGGACAACGAACCCTGCCTGATCGTCCATATTGACGACGCCAAGATGAACGGCAGCGCGTCAATGGTAACTCATTTCGTGTGGCCGTCTGGCAGCAAGACCGTTCTCGTCCAATCCGGAAGCGCTTTCGAGATAAATGGCGTCCCGACTTCAAAGAGGAAGATTCCCGACCGTGGCGACTGTTATCTGAACAGCGCCACCCAGAACGATTTCTGCGTCCTCGCGAATTCAAACTGAGGCCCTTTGTGCGGCCTGCCATTGTTGACACGCCGGACGCCCATGCGCAGAAAAGTCCTCGGGCATGGGAGGACATCTGCGCATGGCGAATCCGGAATTGAATGCTGAGGTGCTGCTCAACCTTGGCTTCGTCGACGTCGGAAGGTGGCAACCGAACGGCGACTACATCGCCTACCATCTCGATGGCGAAGACGCCGCCGCGAACGAAGTCCTGCTGGACGCCAGGAACGCACTATACGCCTTCGTGAAGGGCGACCAGGTGCTCTACATTGGGAAAACCGCTCGTTCGATCCGGAAACGCTATATCGTCTACTGCCGCCCGGGTAAACGTCAGGCCACCAACCGGCGTTGCCACCGCAACATCAAGACGTTCATCGAACAAGGCACCGAGATCCGCATCTTCGCGTTCGCGCCTATCACGCATCTCCGCTATGCAGATTTCGAGATCAATCTGGCGGCCGGACTGGAAGACAGCCTGATCGGAGAATTTCAACCGCCATGGAACGGTAAGGACAAGGGCAAGCCAATAACCGAAGACGCCGAGCGGGAGGAGGCGGAAGAGTCCGAGGTCGAGGCACCTGCCGCCCAACCCGCCTCGGATATTCAGCAGGAGCCGAAGGCATCCTTCCCTGCTCCGGCGCCTTTCTCGATCACACTAGGGCAGACGTACTACAACAAGGGTTTCCTCAATCCCGGTGTCGAGGTGAGCCGTTTCCTTGGGAAGGATAGCGACCCGATCCGCGTTCTGCTCGGCGACAGCAGCAATATTGTCGTCTCGAAAATCAATCGGACAGCCAACAGGACCGGTGCCGTGCGGGTCGTCGGCTCAAACCAGCAGATCGCCCGGTGGTTCAGGACAACTTCCGGGAGGGCGATACCGTGCATGGCCGGGTCATCGATCCCCACACGATCGAGCTGATCGCTGGGAAGACGTCATGACATATGCGGTCTTCAAGATGTGGGACCAGGCTCGTCAATCATTGATCAGGCGGCACGAGTTCTACGTCTCGGAGGCACGCAAGCGATTGCTATCCCAATTTGAGAACATGGAGACCGAAGCAGACGAAGCCGCCGAAAAATGGCTTGAAGAGAGCGGCCAGAACTTCGACCCGGATCATCATGACCCCGGCGACTTCTATGAACGGGCGCATGAAGTAGGCATCGAGTTCTACGGCCTCCTGGAGGAAATGCAGGGAAACACCCGCCTGAGCGTTGTCGCCGGAATGTTTCACGAATGGGACAAGCAGCTACGGGAGTGGCTGGTTCGTGAAATCGAACGCTCGATCCCTGGAGGAAACGCCGGGGCGAAAATCTGGTCTGCAAATTTCGATCAGATCATCGACCTGCTGGAGAGCTTTGGCTGGCCTATCAGGAACACTGACTATTTCAGAAAACTGGACGCTTGCCGGCTGGTCGTCAACGTCTACAAGCACGGCAAAGGCAGTTCTCTCGACGATCTGAAGACTCGGTTCTCGGAATATCTGCCTGATCCGTTCAGCGAATCCGGTCACGCCCTTTGGACAACGGATTTTCGTGACCACACCCATCTCAAGGTGAGCGACGAACAGTTGCAGGGATTCTCAGACGCTGTCGTGGCATTCTGGCTGGCCGTGCCCGAGGACATCTACGACACGCAGATCGGTGAGGTGCCGGATTGGTTTGGCAAAGCCGTGCAGAAGGATCAGGACGCCCGAAATCAGCAGCGCACAAAAAGGGATTGAACCGCAACCGCCGTCAGGCGCAACTGCACCGGTTCCTGGACAACTTTGAAATCTCATCGGCAAAGCTCGAGAGCATAGGACCGGGCAAGAAACAGGTCCTGGAGTCGTATGGTATCGAACAGCGCTCGATGTCGAGAGAAACAAGCTTTACAGCGTGCCCGGATTCGGACCCAAAACCGCGCAGAAGTTGTTGAATTGGCGAAAGTCCGTCGAAGCCCGCTTCGTCTTCGATCCTTCGCGAGCGATCGATCCACGCGATATCGCGCAGATCGACCAGGACATTCTCGGCGACCGCAAGCGGGTGCAGGGCGCCTTGGTTCTCGGTCTTGAGCAGCTCAAGCAGACAAGAGCCCAGATCGTTGCCGCCCGCGAACACAGTCGCCCGGAAATGGAGCGATTGCCGCTGGCATTTGATCAGTCAGCGGCAAACGCCGCCGCGAGTTCAGGTTGAGACGGCCAACGTGGGTCGCCAATCAGGCTCGGTGAGTTGTGGCATACCTTCGTTGCGCGTCAGTGTAAAATACCCATTTCGTACTGAGGCGGTTGTGGCCGTGTGTAATCAAATGGGCGACTTTGCATCGCACGCCGTTTGCCGACCACGGCTACATTCGCTGGCTCTTTTGGTCTTCATGCCGTTCCGCATCGAACGCCTCCTTTCCCTTCCCGGCCCACAGGTTCCGCGCATGCCCGCCTTCACAGCTTTGGAGTTTGGCGGCGATCCAAAGCAGCGCGCCGTAGATGGTAGCGCGATCGTCATTGGCGAGCTCGACGATGCCTGCCTTGACGACGAGCCCGCCGAGTTCGATCAGATGTCGTGTACGCTGGCGTCGCTCGACCTGCCACGTGCGCATGTCATTGCGAGCCAGAGCCGCTTGCCGGCGATTGTGGGCTGCCCGGTTCCGTTTGAGCGCCGCGTGAATTGCGCTGAGGTGCCGGAGCAGTTCGCCGGGACCTGCTTTCGAAAAACATCGCCCCACGCTTGGCCCATGCCTCACGCTTTGCAGCGTCTTTCGTCTCAGTAATTGCGATCAGTGCGCCAGCCAGTTCGTCGCTGCTTAATTGATCAGCGCCGGTGGCGATCACCAGCTCGCCAAGCTGCAGCACCTTTCGCGTTTTGAGCTCTCGCGCTTTGTCTTCCAGCGCCTTCAGTTCGGCGTCGAAGTCCCGTGGTTTGCGCATGGCTGTCTCCATTGATTGTCGATGTGGCAATGATAGTTGAGCTCCTGCCGGAAGGCTTCAGGGTTGCCGAGACAGCCCGGGACGGGCTGGTCCATCCCGAGAATTTTTCGAGGGAGGGCGCGCTTATACGTCGTGCCGACGTGCGCTTTGACGTGCAAATGAATTGGTCGCGATGGCGATCTATCATCTTCACGTCAAGGTCATTGGCCGCAAGGCAGGCTCAAGCGCAGTCGCGTCAGCCGCCTACCGCTCGGCTTCGCGGTTACGCGACGAGCGGATCGAACGCAGCCATGATTTTTCTAGCAAACGCGGTGTCGTCCATTCCGAGGTGACGCTGCCTGCGAATGCACCGGAGGCCTGGCGCGACCGCGAACGGCTGTGGAACGACGTCGAGGCGTTCGAAGCGCGCAAGGATGCGCAACTCGCCCGAGAGGTCGAGTTTGCCCTGCCGCGCGAACTGAGCCAGGCGCAAAGCATCGAACTGGCGCGCGACTTTGTACAAGTCGAGTTTGTCAGCAAGGGCATGGTCGCCGATCTCAATGTGCATTGGGACCGGGCAGAGGATGGTAGCCCCAAGCCGCATGCTCACGTCATGCTCACCATGCGGTCCGTGGACGAGAATGGTTTTGGGTCAAAGGTTCGCGACTGGAATGCTACCCAGCTGGTCGAGCGCTGGCGCGAGCGATGGGCGGAGCTGGTCAATGAGCGCCTGGCCGAACTCGACATCGACGCGCGCATCGATCATCGCAGTCTGGAGGCGCAGGGCATTGGGCTGGAGCCGCAAACCCAGATCGGTGCGCCAGCCCAACGCATTGAAGGCGGCGGCCTCGACACCCCCGGCATCGAAGCCGATCGCGCCGAACTGCACCGCGAGATCGCGCGCCGCAATGGTGCGCGCATCATTGCGGATCCTCACCTGGCGCTTGATGCCATCACGCATCAGCAATCGACGTTCACCCGAAAAGACATTGCGAAGTTCTCGCATCGGCACAGCGACGGAATGGAGCAATTCAACGTGGTGGTGGCAGCCATCAGCAATGCACCCGATCTGGCCGAACTCGGCAAGGACGGGCGCGGCGAAGACCGTTTCACCACAAGGCAGATGATCGAGACCGAACAGCGCCTTCACCACGCGGCAGAGCGCATGGATTTGGAGGAGCGTCATGCGGTGAGTGACGTCCATCGCGAGGCAGCTCTGGCGCGGGCTGCGCAACGCGGTCTTGTCCTGACCGGCGAGCAGACCGATGCGCTTGCGCATATCACCGATGGCCGCGGTCTTGGTGTCGTTGTCGGCTTTGCCGGAACGGGCAAGAGCGCCATGCTTGGTGTTGCGCGCCAGGCATGGGCAGCGGCGGGCTACGAGGTTCGCGGCGCCGCACTCTCCGGCATTGCGGCCGAGAATCTCGAAAGCGGATCAGGCATCCCGTCCCGCACCATTGCCAGTATGGAGCATAGCTGGGGACAGGGCCGCGATCTGCTCACCACGCGCGATGTCCTGGTGATCGATGAGGCCGGCATGGTCGGCACGCGCCAGTTGGAGCGCGTGCTCTCGCATGCCGCCAACGTTGGCGCGAAAGTCGTCCTCGTCGGCGATCCGCAGCAGTTGCAGGCAATCGAAGCCGGCGCTGCATTCCGCTCGATTCACGAACGCCACGGCGGTGTCGAAATTGGCCAAGTGCGTCGGCAGCGCGAGGACTGGCAGCGTGATGCCACGCGCGATCTGGCATCCGGCAGGATCGGCGCCGCGATCGGTGCCTACGACGCGCAAGGCATGGTGCATCAGGCTGCAACGCGCGACGAAGCGCGAGGTGAACTCATCGAACGCTGGGATCGCGACAGGCAGGCGCATCCGGAGGCAAGCCGGATCATCCTCACCCACACAAACGACGAAGTGCGCGCCCTGAACCAGGCCGCTCGTGAGCGCATGCGGGCCGCCGGCGATCTCGGCGACGATGTTCCGGTGACTGTCGAACGCGGCCCAAGAAACTTCGCCAGCGGCGACCGTGTCATGTTCCTGCGCAACGAGCGCGGGCTCGGCGTCAAGAACGGCACGCTTGGCATCGTGGAGGAAGTCAGCAAAGAAAGCATGACGGTTCGCGTCTACGATGGCAGGTCGGTGCGGTTCGATCTGAAAGACTACGCGCACATAGACCACGGCTATGCCGCGACCATTCACAAGGCGCAGGGCATGACCGTCGACCGGACCCATGTGCTCGCCACGCCGGGCATGGATGCACATGGCAGCTACGTCGCACTGTCGCGGCATCGAGACGGGATGGACCTGCATTATGGCGGCGACGAGTTCAGTACGCGGGACCGGCTGGACCGAACGCTGTCACGGGACCGCGCCAAGGACATGGCGTCGGATTACAAGCAAGTCGACCCGGCGCAAGACTATGCCGAGCGGCGCGGCATCACGTTCCGCGAGCGCGTGGTCGAGATCGTGCGCCGGATCGTTCCGGAGAAGCTTCGCGACAGGATCGGCGGATTGCTGGACGGGTTGCGATCACCCACAGATGGCGAGCCCATGCAGGAAGGTGGGCGCGGGCCGGGAAGAGAGAGTGTTGGGGCGCAGATCGGAGATGCAGGCCCGACGCCAGGCAGAGGAAATCTAGCCACCGGAGTGCCGCGCGACACGAATGTGCCGGTGGACGCGGAAGCAGCTTTGCGCAGTGCTCGTACGAAATCGCTTGTGCGTCACGCGCGTGCGCTCGACGCGATCCTCAGTACTGGAAATGCGGATGGGCAGGGCAGTCCCGACCAACTGCGCGAATTGAGGGATGCGCGTAGCGCTTTCGAGAAGGTGCGGCCTCATGGCTGGCGCGATGCCGAAGCGGCCTATGTGAAAAATCCCGAACTTGTCCGCGAGGCGAGCGCCGGCCGCGTCAGCCGCGTCGTGCTTGCTCTTCAGCTTGAAACGGAAATCCGCACCGGGATGGACATCGATCCGGGCCGTCGCGCCGACCGTTTCGTGGAACGTTGGCAAAAGCTCGACCGGACGGGACAGGAGCAATATCAGGCCGGCGACATGTCGGGGTACAAGTCCACGCGTTCGGCCATGTCCGACATGGCCAAGAGCCTTGAACGCGATCCGCAGCTTGAATCCCTATTGGCAAACCGCAAACGGGAGCTTGGCATCAACGTGGAGTCGGGTCGTCGCCTGGGCGCGGAACTCGCCTTCAGCCATGGCATCGGCAGGGGGCGAGGTATTGGAATTTGAGCCTTCCGTTTTAGCGCCGTTTCCACGCTGCGGTCTGCTGGCACGAAAAACCGGATTGCATCCAGCGTTCGTTCCATCATGCCTGTCCGAGGAGATACCAGCAAGAACCACTGAGAAGCTGCTGAGCTATGTCCGAGTCGAATCGCATCATACGCCTTAGAACCGTCCTTGACCGGACCGGCCTGTCCCGCTCGACCCTCTATCGCAAGATTGCCGAAGGCACGTTTCCGGCTCAGATCAAGATAAGCATCAACGGGGCAGGCTGGCGGGAATCCGATGTCAACCGATGGATCGCTGATCCCGTTGCATGGCGAAACGAGCGGACGGAACAATAGCGAACTAGGGGCAATCGATCGGCAGGCACATCGCTACCATCGGCATACGTTCACCTTTGTCAATCTAATGACCGATAAGGGGCCGGGAGCCGACTGTCTCGTTTCGAATTGATTTCGTTGCAAAGCTGCCGTTCAGGTCATCTACTTAGAAATCGCCTTAGCAATCAATTTAGTGCAGCTTTCAGAATTTCACTATGAGAGGCAAACTGATATGCACCTCTCTACACTCCGTACATGGGGTTGTAGGGGGAGAACTTGAGATGACAGTAAAGCTGCCGGCCAAGGCACTCGGAACGGTCGAGCATTTGGACGATATCGCTCAATCAAACAGGAAGACGTTAGGTCAGCGCGCTGGCGCTAGACAGGGGGGCGCTTGACCCCTCAGACGATCGCTCGGCTTCTAGCTTCCATGAACGCCGGCCGCCTTCTGGTGGTCTGCGGCGCCGGACTCTCGATGGCGCCGCCCAGCAGCCTGCCGTCGGCTCGCGCGGTCGCCGAGCGGTGCTTCGACAAATACCGTCTCGAATCTGACCCGAACTGCGACATCGGTCTTCGGGACAATCTGGAGGCACTCGCCGAGCACTTTGCGGGCCTCAACTCCCTGCAATCGGTTTTCATCGAACATCTCGTGCCCTGGCCCGCTTTTGTGCGGCCTTCGAATTCAGGCCATGCCGCGATCGCAGATTTTCTCATCACCCGCGCCGCCGTTGCCGGCATATCGAGCAACTACGACACGCTGATCGAGCGACGCGCCTGGGACTACGGCGCGGACTTCCGCGGCTCGCTCGACGGAGACGAAGCTACCGCCGATTCCGTCCGTCAGGCACCCTTGTTGAAATTCCATGGCTGCTCCCAGCGCGATCGGCAAGCCACGGTTTGGGCACCTTCGCAGCTCGACGATCCGACCATCTCGGGGCGGATTGCACGAAGTAAAGTTTGGATGGCTGCCAACCTTCGGCAGAAGGACCTGCTCGTCGTCGGCTTCTGGTCGGATTGGGAATACCTCAACGCCGTGATCGGCGAAGCGCTTATCGACGTGCAGCCCCTGTCGGTGACCGTCATCGACCTCTCTCCGATAAACGCGCTCGAACAGAAGGCCCCGCAACTCTGGCAGATCGCGCACGCACAAAACGTGACGTTCGAACATGTACAAGAGTCGGGAGCTGCGGCGCTCGACGAGCTTCGTCGAGCCTTCTCATCGAACTACCTGCGTCAGGTCCTGGACGCCGGACGAGCCGCCTTCGAACAAGCTACCGGAGTCCAATGTGACCCGGCTTGGATAGACGTCGGAAATTTCGACAGCGAGACCCTTTATGGTCTGAGACGGGATGCCGAGGGCGTCTCGGCGGCAGAGCCGGCCAAGCTCCTGCGTCCGGCAAATCCAGAGGCCCTCGGCTTCTTCCATTTGTTGCTCCGTCAGGCCGGCGCTGTTCAACGCGCCGACGGTTATGATCTGAACGGCCGGAGCATCCGCGTGCTCAACGGGGCGCAATCCATTTTGGGGACGTTACGAGGCAAGTTCGTCGAACCGCCTGCCGCGATGCGGTCCGACATTGTCGTTGCGGTGGGTGCGACCGACTTGGGCGTGCCGGACAATGTCGTGCGCAGCGGACGCACCGGTGATGTCATTCGCCCGGACCCAGCCGGTGAGTGGTACGACCTTCCTGGGGCAAGAGCTGCGTTGGGCATCTGATGGACATCTTAACCCAAGCCGAAATCCTTCTTCGCGACGCCCAGTACGAAACCTGGACGTGGACTGGCTCCGCTGGCCCGGTGACCTGTTACGAAAGCGCGGCGCTGATGGGATTCGTCCACATCTTCGACAGTGCAGATGCTCTCCTCGCCACCTGGAAGGAGAACGAGCAGGTCGCACTCGCTCGGCATGCCGCGTCGTTACGAGGAGCCGGAGCGAAGGCGTGGAACGTCTATTCGGTCTTCCTGACCCCGGATCAAGATGCGCGCCGAGGACGCGAGATCGAGCGCATCGAAGAGAATTTCTCTTTGACCCGAAAGATCGCGAAGGCCTCCATCAACACGCCTGATGACGTTGAGAAGGCGCTGCTCCCGCTGCTGTCGATACGCTCTAAGCCGCTGCTCGGTGCGTCCAACTTCGAAACGAGACTGCGGATAAGGCTGAAGGACATCCCTCCGGATGCGGTTACCGCGTTTCTCGGCGAGACCACGCCGGCAGAGATCGCTCGCATTTTGGGGGCGACCTCATGAGGCTCGATTTTATCGAAGTATGTGGCTTTCGTGGCTTCAGGGATCTCGTCCGGATCAATTTCGGACGGGGCTTCACCGTCATCACCGGTCGTAACGGCGTAGGCAAGAGCACGCTGTGCGATGCGGTCGAGTTCGCAATCACAGGCTCAATCGACAAGTACGCTGTCGAAAAGGCCGCGAAGGAGAGCCTCAGCGATTACCTTTGGTGGCGCGGTGAAGGTGTTCCCAAAGCCCACTACGTGACAGCCTCTTTCGTCGACGACAGCGGCAAGCCTTTCACCATCACGCGGACGCGGGAACGCGGCTCCGATCGCTCACCTGAGGAAATCCAGGCCGCGCTTTGCCAAGGACCTGCACCAGACGACGCACTTCGGCAGCTCACCCGGACGTCGATTATCCGCGACGAATGGATCGCCGCGCTCAGCCTAGATCTCACCGAAACGGAGCGATTCGATCTCGTGCGCTCCGCGCTCGGTGCACTGGAAGGCTCGGAAGCCGGTAGCAGGGCCAAGGAGGTGGTCACTGCTGCCGAAGCCGCGCACACCAAAGACGAAGCCGCCTATGAGGGTGCCCGCTCGCGACTGGCGGACAGACTGACGCAGCAGTCCGAGACACAAGCCGCGCTCAGCCGATCAGGTGACGTGTCCGGCGCGCTTCAGCTGATCGCCGCCGCGGCGCCGGATGCGCCCACCGAGCTGACGGCACGACTGGCTGCAGGTCGAAATGCTCTCGCAAACGGACGAACCCGATTGGCTCGGATGGGCGAAGCGCTTCAACTCGGTCGAGAGGTCGCGGCCGCGCAGGCCGTCTACAACGCTCCGGAGGCTGTTGCTAAGCGCGAGGCAGCGTCAGCAGCGCATGAAGCGGCGCAGCGTGAACACGAGGCCGCACAGCAAGTCGTCTCGGAAGCCGAACAACGCCTCTCGCGGGAAGAAGAGATGGACGCGATGGCGGCGTCGTTGAGCCTTCTCGTTGAACACGGCGAGCGCCTCGGGCTGCACGACGATCATTGCCCGCTATGCGCAGCCCATCGAACATCCGACGAGTTCGCCGCCGGCCTGGCCGCCGCGCGGCAACGGATTACATCACTGGCGTCGGGGGTTCAGGCCGCTCGTAATTCTCTCGCCTCCGCGAAAGAGAACGCGCGGGAACCCAGCCTTACGTTGCAGACAGCCGCCGCCGCAGTCCAAGCCCATGCTGACGAGCTACGGCGTCTGCGCGACCAGGAAGCGGCGCATGTGGCTTTCTACACTCAGTGGGGGATCGATCACCGCTTCATCCAGGATCCTGACGGGCTTGAGCAGGCCATTTCGGCGGAACGCGACCGGCTGATCAACCTCGAGCGCGCGCTACTCGTGTTGGAGGCTTCGCAAGCGGTCTCGCGAATGTCGTCGATCGAAAGCAATATAGCGGCGCTGCGCGCTGAAATCGAGAAGCTGGCACAGGCGGTCAGCCAATCACAAAATGCCGTCACCGCGGCCCGCGAAATCGAACGCTCTGTCAGACGTGTGAGCGCGGAAATCATCGATGAGCGCCTTGCTCAGATCAGTCCGCTGCTCAACGAGCTCTATCAGCGCCTGCGACCGCACGCCGACTGGCGGACAATCGACTACAGCATCCGCGGTGACGTCCGACGTTTCCTAAGCCTCAAGGTGGGCGACGGGCTGAACCCGCAATTCGTCTTCAGCAGCGGTCAGCGTCGCGCAGCCGGCCTCGCTTTCCTTCTCTCGGTTCACCTCGCGCGTGCGTGGACGCCGCTCAGGTCCCTTCTACTCGACGACCCCGTTCAGCACATCGACGATTTCAGAGCCCTTCACCTGGTTGAAGTGCTCGCCGCTCTGCGATTGGACGGGCGCCAGATTATCTGCGCCGTCGAAGACCCCGCGCTGGCCGATCTCTTGTGCCGGCGCTTGGTGAGCACCTCAACGGAGGGAGGCCGGCGCCTGGACATCGACCTTGGACCGCTCGGCGCCACAAGCGTGGTCATCGACCAAGAAATAAATCCGATGCCGGTCGGTGTTTTGCGTGGTGTCGCTACCGCATGAAGGCCGAGAGCGCGCAAATAGATCTTCCGGTGCCGCGCGAACGTCGAGCGCACGGCCCCTGGAGCGATTTGGCGCTCCACACCATCGGCTGGCGCGCGTTTCAGGACCTTTGTTCGCAGGTATGCGAAGTCGTGCTCGGCCGACCCGTAGAGATCTTCCGGGAAGCACAGGACGGCGGCCAGGACGCGGTCTTCCTTATCCCCTCGGGAACGGACGCACCGCCCATCGGCACGGTCCAGTGCAAGCATACGTCCGATGCCATGAGGGCGTTGAAGCTCAGCGATCTCTCCGCCGAGCTTCAGAATGTCGAGGAGCTGGTCAAAGCCGGTCAGGCAGACACCTATGCCTTCATGACGAATATGAGCGTAGATGCGCCTGTCGCGGCGGCGATGCGCGCTAGGCTTCGGGCGCTCGGCGTGCGTAAGCCGCACATTCTTGGTCGCCAGTATATCGTCCGGGTCATCAGAACCAGCGCACGGCTGCGGGCCCTCGTCCCGCAGGTCTACGGTCTAGGCGATCTCACCTCGATCGTGGACGAGCGGCTAAGTGAGCAAAGCCGGGCGCTGCTTGACAGTTGGATTCCAAAGCTCCGCACCTATGTGCCCACAAAAGCCCATCGCGACGCCGTTAACGCCATTTCCAAACACGGCGTAGTGCTGCTGTTGGGCAATCCCTCAAGCGGCAAATCAGCGATCGGCGCGATCGTCTCGACGATCGCTTCAGAAAACCCGGACAACACGGTTCTCGCTTTGACCAGTCCCCGGGATTTCGAGGCTGGCTGGAATCCGAACGATCCGGGCCGTTTCTTCTGGATCGATGACGCCTTCGGCTCGAATGTGCTACGCGACGACTACGTGCAGGACTGGGCGTCGGCTTTCTCGAAGCTGCGGGCCGCGATCAAGCACGGCAACCGCTTCCTCCTGACCTCCCGCAAGCATATCTATGAAGCAGCGCGGCGTCGGCTCGGACAGCGCAACCTCGCCCAATTTGCCGATGCCAGCGCCGTCGTTGATGTCGGCGAGCTGACCTTCGAGGAGAAGGCGCAGATCCTCTATAACCATGTGAATTTCGGCGAGCAGAGCCAGAGCTGGCGATCAAGTGTCAAGCCACATCTAACTGCGGTCGCCGCCGTTGACGACTTTCTTCCTGGGATTGCCGAACGTCTTGGCGATCCGAACTTCACCAAGGGGCTCGCGCCTCGCGAAAGCTCCCTGGTCCGCTTCATGGAAGAGCCGACAGAGCATTTGATCGATACGGTCAACGCCCTGGATGATCAGCTTCAAGCCGCGCTCATCCTGGTTTACGTCCATCAAGCCGGCTTCGATCCCAGCGACTACGATGTGTTGGCCGCCCAGGCGGTCGCGGAGCTGACAGGGTACAGCCTCGCTAAGATTCAGGATTGTTTCGCCGAGTTAAAGGGCTCGTTCCTGAAACTTTCCGGGTCAAAATGGACCTTCGCCCATCCGACGATATCCGATGCGCTGACTGAGATCCTACGTCAGAAGCCGCACATGATGGCGGCGCTCATACGGGGCGCGACGATCGATACCATTCTCAACAGTTTCACGTGCGAGGGCTCGCCTCTCATTCGAGACGCGCTTGTCATCCCCACCACGCTCGACGACGCGCTGGTTGCCCGGCTCGGTCACACCCCCGATGAACGGCATCGAAATTGGATGCTGTTCCACTTCCTGTCCTATCGGGCGAGCGGACCCGTGTTCGCCAAAGCGGTCCAGCAATTTCCAGACTTGCTTCGACGGTCCTGCTGGCAAACCGATCTCGCCGGCAACGACCCCAAGATCGCGGCCCTCGCCCGAGCGCATCACCTCGGCGTCTTACCGGACGAATTGCGCTGGGAGGCAGCCGACACCCTCGAATCTGCCGTGCTCACGAACCTGGATGCTTCCGTCTTCGATGAACCGGAGATGCTGGCGCTCATACCACCCTTGAAACTGGTCGGCATAGGGTTGGCACTGCGAACAACTGTGTTGCCTTCGCTCGAAGAGCGGATCGACGGATCGTTGCCGACGCTGATCTGGACGAGGAGCCTGACAGCCACTTCAAGAAACTTCTTGGTGTACTCGATCGCATTGAGGAGATAGGTGTCGACGCGGACGCAACGGCCCTGATCGACGACGCGCGCGATCAGGTGAAGCAGTCAGTCAAGGGACTGGAGGAGCGCAAGCGCGAGCGGGAGGAAGGCTCAAAAGACGAAGCAGATTGGACGCACATCGTGACGCAAAAGAAAGAGGAAGCTCCGGCTCCCGTTCTGGTCGCAACGAAGCGCTCGGTGTTCGACGATGTCGACAAATAGTGAAGGTGACGGCGAGCGGATGAGCTCGGACCAGTCGGACCCATTGTTGACCGATATCGCGGACGCGAGGCGTCCCCTCCGAGGCGCCGCCGCCGCTCAAGCGGGTTTCGACTATCAGCTCGATGTCTCAATCCTCGCGGCCCTGCAACTTCTCCTCATCTCCAAGGCGGCCACACGCCTCGTGCTCGAACCAGCGAACGAGGAGGATTTAGAAGCGGACCTGGAACCCTACGTGCCAGGACGCTTGCAACCCAGCGCGATCGTCGCAGGCGGGTACAAGCTTGTCGTCCAAGTCAAAATGGACAACGGCGAGCCCTGGTCGATCGAGGATTTCGAAGCCCTGCTCAAGCATGGCTCTGACAAAACGGGGGGCCGCCGAAAAGCACTGCATCATCTCGACGAGCCGAATACTCGCTATCTGCTCGTCACCAATGCCGACGTAAAAGGCATCGCGCGCGGGCTGCTGGTAGAAGGCTTTGAAGAGGTCTCGGACAAGGCAAGCTTTCCGCCGAGCCTGCATACCACGTTGAAAACGTCGCCCGAAGGCCGTGTCGCGATCTGGGGGAAGCTCACCGAGAAACAGCTTGCATCCGATATCCGAACGCTCATGTCGGACCTGTTGCACGTTCCCAAGGTCGAGCAGAAAAATCTCGTTGAAAAGCTGCGTCTCGAAGCCAGGCGGCGGACGCGAGGCAGCACGCCCGGCCTATGGACAAGCGATGACCTTCTCGCAACGGTGCGGGCGCACGGCGGGTTCCTGGCCAGCTCCGCCAGCCTCGAGCATTTCGTTCCTCCTGCGAACTTTGACGAGATGCTGAAGGTCCTGAACGACAAGAGCGCAGTCATCATTCGGGGCCCCTCGGGCACGGGCAAGACGCAGGCGGCGCTGAAGTTGTGCGATATCGCGCGGCGGCGTAATGGTGCGCTGGAGGTCGTCACCGTTGGCGCGGACGATGCGCCGACGAGCGTACGCAAGGTCCTCAATAATGGACCGACACTCTTCTATGTCGATGATCCATGGGGCCAATTCAGCCTTCGCGGGGGCAGCGAAGCTTGGACCGAGCAGTTGCCACGCCTTCTTGCGAAGGCTACGCCGGATCATCAGTTCATCATCACGTCTCGCAGCGACATGATGCAGAGCGCCAAGGTCGGCGATAGCCTTAACACGTGGTCGGTCGAGCTGGATGCGGGCCATTACCGGGACGGTCAACTCCGCGACATTCATGACAACCGCATGGACCAGCTCCCGGCCGCCCTTCAGACCAAGGCCTATGCGTTTCGCAATGAGGCGCTCGACAGGCTTGGCACTCCGCTTGAGATCGAGCTGTACTTCGCGCACATGCAAACCGGCCCTGATGTCGGCGAAGAAGACCATGTTTTCTTCCGCCGGCTGCTCGAACTGGCGCAGCGCGATGCGGTGGAAGGTGTTGTCCTCAGAGCGCTATCGTCAATCGACACTTGCGGCACGTCAGCCATCGTTTGGGCACTCCTGGCGGCACGCGGTCAGTTTGACCGCAGCCGTCTCCACCCTCTTCAGCGCGCGCTACGCGGGCTTGATCGCGCACTCGGCGACGGCCTAGACCGTCTCATAGACCGCATGGTCGCGGCCCGCCATTTGCGTCAGCCGGCCCGCACCATCGCCTTTGCTCATCCCAGCGTCCGACAAGGTTTCGAAGCCTACGCCAAGGACAACTGGGGCCAGAGCGGGTCCGCGATCGAGACTCTGATCGCCGCGCTCGTTCAGTTGCCGCCGGCGCATCGCGATTGGGGCTTGGAAACCGCCGCCCGAGTTTTTGAAGTGACGCGCTCGTTCGCTCGCCGCGATGACGTCGATCAAACCTTCCAGATTGACTCCGGCAGCCAGGAAGCGATCGATGTCTGGCTGGACGAAAGCCTCATGGATCCAGCTTCACAGTTCGCGCCCTTGCTGGAGCTGGCTTCGGAAGTAGGTAGCGACGCGTCCATACCGAGCCGCGTGGCTCGATGGTTGTTGAAGGGCACGCAGCGGGGAGCTTCTTTCTTCGTCCGTAACTGGCAACCGCCGGTCTTCGACGATGCCTGGTACGACACCGTGTCAGCAAGCCCGCTTGCGGCCCAAGTCGCTGAGCGATTTATCCGTGAGCAGCTTGGCTTCGACCGAGGGAATTACGGACCGGGATTCGCCAAGCGACTCGATCGCTTCGCACCCAATCTGACCTCCGCCTATCACGAGGCCGCGCGCCAAATGGTCGGCAACGGTTTCGAGCTCAATGCCGACGCCGTCGCGGCCGGCGCGGTGCGCGACCTAAATGGATTTGAGAGCGTCGTGCTGGCCGCGCTGGATGACCTCGCGAGCATCCACCGCCAGCACCTTCAGGGCGGCCGGGAGGAGTGGCGCGCGATCGAGGACGGTGAACGGGATCATGCCGTCGAAGAGGCCGCGCAGTCGAGCCATGAAGGCGACGGCTACACTTCCGGTGTTTTCATCGACGCCTATGTCCGCCAGCTTCGCGGAGAGGGCCGCTGGCTGGTCCTTGCCAACCATCCGCGGGTCACAGAGTTGGTCCGCGCCTGGTCGCAGGCGCTCATGACGTCCGCCGGGCCGGAGAACGAAAATGAGCTTCGAGCTATCCTCGCGGCCGGCAAGGAGACCGATGACGAGCCAAATGTCTGGGCAGCAGTACGGGAGCACTGGCACGCGGCCCTGGAGCCTGTACTTGCGGCGCGGATCGCCTCTGTCCCCTCTGAAGTGGACCTGCGTGACGAACTTGCGCTCACTGCTTTGAAAGTCGCGCCAAATGCACTGATCGCCGCGTTCCAGGTGAATGGCGAGCAGCCTGATCGACAAATCACCCTGCTCACAGCCATGCAGCGTGTTCGCCGGCGGCTTGGAAAACACAGCCATGCCAAGCTGAGGCGCATCACTGATGCACTTCCCAACGAATTCGAGGATATTCTAAGTGCCCTTCCTACCACGAAGCGAAAAGCTCGCTCGGTCAATGGTCCGGCGCTAGCGCTCCTGACGGGCTGTGCATCGCAACTCGATGCAGAAGCCCTTGATCTCGTGGTGCCGGTCATCATCGAAAGCAGAGGCGACGCCTCGCCGGCTATTGCTCAATGGCTGACAATTGCCGACCGCAGGGAGCATGCGGTCAGTGCGACCGAGGCGGCGATTGCAATTGACGATGCCACCCTTGTTCAAACGGCGCTGCGGCACCAGCGCGCCGATGCGCGCCGTGCGGCCCTGCTTCATCTGGCGCCAACACTCCCCGACCCTTTGCCGCCGGCGATCCTCGCAATGGCATCCGATCCCGGTAGCCGCGTTCGCCGCGCTCTGGTCGCTCTCCTCGCAGAACGGCCGCACCCGGATCACCTCAAAGTGCTATTGGCCTTGATCCATGACACTTGGTCAAGCGCTGGGCCGTACCACAACGAGCCCGAAAGCTTTGATATCGCGCAAGAAGCCGTCGTCGCCCTCGCCACCAACGGTCCATTATCGGATGCAGTCGGCGATGCGCTTCTCGATCTTGCCAACACGACGGTAGACCGAACGCTCAGCCAAAACGCCCTGATCGTCGCAGCGCATTCCTGCAGCGCCGGAATTCAGCAAAAGATCTCGAATCTCGTGAACATCCCGGAAGCGCGCTGGATTCGGCTCGACGCCCTTGATGCCTTGGCCGATGCAGTTTCTGTGGACCCCAGCATTGTCGCGCGCCTGACACCCGCGTTTCTACTCAGGTCGCCGCCAATCCTCGCGGCACCGGCGGCTCATCTCATCGGCGCCCATGCTCCGCCGGAAACTGCCCTTAAACTCTTCGAGCGGGTCGCCAGCTCGAACAAGCGACGCGCTCTGCTGCTGGTCGGGGCTAACGCCATGGCCAGGCGTGACCGGACGACTGCCGAGCGAATTATTGATCTGTTGGAGCCCGATCATCCTGGGCGTCAATTGTTGACAGCGGTCGAACCTCTCCCCGCCTCCATCCTGGACGATCTTGGCAAGGTTCAACTACGAGAGGCTGTTCGAAAGCGGCTAGGTGATCGCATTGCGGACTCTTGACTCTGAGCATCTAGGTCTGCTGCATCGAGTTCGAACGTCGCTTCCTACCACGACTTGGCGTTCGCGAGTGGAATGTCGATGCTGCCAAAATCAAGCGGCGCGAACGTCCGCTCCTGGCATGCGGGCCGACCGTCTCTGCCGACCGAAATGGGGCGCTTGGCCGACAGCCAACTAGCATCAGCCTTTCGCTCGCGCTATTTCTGAAGCCGTGGCAAAAATTCTATATCTCGATCAGAATGCATGGGTATCGCTGGCGCGCGGCGCCTGGGACAAGGCTAGTTATCCTCAGGATCACGCAAGGCTGGCGAAAGTCGTCGAGGCGCTTCTGCAACGGTGCTTCATCGTCCCGCTCAGTTTTGCCAATATCTACGAGACCTCGAAGATCAATGACCCTGTTCGTCGTGCCAACATGGCGCGAATCCAAGTCACAATCAGCCGCGGCCAGGTCTTTCGGAGCCGCCGCCGAATATTGGGTGAGACGCTCGCCGCATATCTGGCCGACAAGTTTAAGATCGCGCGCGAACCGCCGGAGGAGGAGCGCTGGTTCCTGTCCGACTTATGGTTCGAAGCGGTCGCCGATTATTCGCCCGATACGTTCGGCTTTGCGATATCGGACGCAGTTCTCGACTACATGCGCTCCGATCCTGCCAGGATGCTGTTCGACCATCTAACCGCCAGCGATGAGGATGTGAGGCGGGAAGGTGTTAGGCGCTTTAGCGCTGGCTCGACCGATCTGGTTGCAGGAATCGAAGCACGGCGGGCTATTGTGGCGTCCGACACCTTGGCGCTGCGAAAACGCGCTTACGGCGCACGTCTAATAATCGACGAACTCGATTTCATTCTTGCAACCGGCCGAAGACTTGGGTTGGACTGGAATGGTGTTCGCGACGTAGGATCGTCGCTGGTCCGCAGTATCTTAGTTGACGTGCCGATCCTCGCGACCGAGAGAGAATTGGCTGTCCGACTCGAGGATCAGGCGAAGTCGATAGCAGAAAACGACCTACGCGACATGTCAGCGTTCGCCACAGTCTTGCCCCTCGCTGATATCGTCGTCGGCGAAAAGACGTTCGTGAATCTTGCCCTGCAAGCACGGCTGGACAAGATTTATGGCACGCAGCTTCTAACCTCTATCGACGAGCTTTGATCGGCGGAGGCAGATTGTCGTGCTGCAGAGCTGCTTTCGTCCCAAGGCCGACGCAGCAATCGTCGCTTCGTAACTGGTCTGGTGGTGCCAACCCGCCATGCATCTCACATCAGTCCTACAGTCTGCATAGGTTGTGTAAATATCGGAGATGAGGCGCAAAGCCGCCGCTCGCTCGCAACGGCGCCGTGGAGGCGCGCGCGCGCGGCTATTTGCAGGCTCTAGTCCGAATGACCATTCTTCGATTTACGAATTAGAGCTTCCGGCTCCATTCCGAGCGCGTCGGCAATGCGCCCGAGAACCGTGACACTCGCCGACACATCAGCGCGTTCAATCGCCCCTATGTACCGAGAGCTCAAACCCGAACGCTCTGCTAATTCCTCTTGGGTCAGATTCCGCCTGTTTCGGGCGTGCCGCAAATTGACGGCGAAAATTTCCTTTAGGTCCATCCCGAGAGATAACTCGTGAATGGAACGATCATTCCAGGAACGATAGTTCCTATTCGCAGTTTTGTATGCTATGAAGTGAACCCCGTTCGTCAGCATGATGGTCATCTGAAATGAATGACGCCTCCGAGGTTCCAGTCGACAGCGGCCGCTCTCTTGATCTCGTTCTTGCCCTCTGGGCCGCGTGGAAACAGGCTCGATATGTTTCGCTGATGCTATGTCGAGTGCAGCAGCGATTGGAGGCGCGAATGATGGTCGATACCGGAATTCAGGTATTGACTGCAGGCGCGTCCGCGCCGCATCGAAGATCAGCAGCGACGTCCGACGCAGCCTCTAGATACGCCATAGCTTGCGAAGCCGAAGTTCTTGCCATGACCGACGCGCTCAAACTTCAGGATGAAATGCCCGACCTCCGGTCCTCATCACTCCTCGGCATTGTTGCTAAGTTGGAAATGATTGCTGGCGCCGACAGGGATATCGATGACCCCACCGATTTCCCATGGCCGCATATCGCGTCCGTCCTAAAGGATTTGAAGGCAATCACAGGGGATCTACATCGCAGTCGACCGGACCGCACCATTACGCGTGCTGAGGTGGCGAGATATTGGAAGGAAGCCACCAAGTTTGTGACGGCGCTTTCGGACGGAGGTCCCCAGCGGAATTCGCCTCTCTCGTGAACTTTGCATCGCCATCGTAGGCGTAGGCCCCCAGGCCAGGTGCACCTCTTCCTTGGTGGATGGTGCGGATAGGAGCAGGTTGGAAAGCTTAGCGACGCCCCGCAACGAGCTTCGTGATATACTCAGTGGCGAAAACACATCGCCGTCCAACCTCGTTCGGTTGACCCCTGTCCGATTTATGCGCTGCGGCGTGCCAATTGCACGATTGATGGCACGCCTCTCTTTGCTCGTCGCGGGTCATCGCGATGCTAGCTCTCGTGAAGCCGGCACCAGACAAAGGCAATGGTTCTTCCCTCATCGAAACCGCCGCTGCGGTAGCGCCGGAAGAGCTTCGCAAAGCCATGCTTGAGTTCGTCGAAGCGCTCGCCATCGCCGATGCCAGGCGCGATCATCTCGTCGCTATTGGCTGTTTGCTTGACCGAAGTTCCGAAATTGATTCGGATCACCCGCAGAAGGCATCCAAGATATGACGCGAGCCGCTATTTACGCTCGTTTTTCGACCGAGCTTCAAAACGAAAAGTCCACTGAAGACCAAATTGCCCTTTGCAGCGCTTATGCAGTTCGCAACAGTCTAGATGTCGTTGCCGTCTATGCGGATAAAGCGCGCTCCGGAGCGTCGTTGTTCGGTCGCGACGGACTCCTGACTTTGCTGGAGGCCGCAGGCCAAAAAACGTTTGATGTGGTAGTCGTCGAAGCACTTGACCGCCTTTCACGCGACATGGCGGATCTCGCGGGTCTTCATAAGCGGCTCTCTTTTCTCGGTATCGAAATCCAGGCAGTTCATGATGGTATCGCCGATGCGGTCCTTATCGGTATTCGTGGACTGGTCGGTCAAATGCAGAGGGAGGATGGCGCCAAGAAGGTGCGGAGGGGCATGGCTGGCGTCGTTCGTGACGGACGTCATGCGGGAGGCCGGGCCTATGGCTATCGACCTGTGTTGGGCCGCCCAGGCGAACTGGAGATCGTAAAACAAGAGGCAGAAGTTATCCGGCGCATTTTCGACGCCTATTCGGTCGGTCGAACCCCACGAGACCTAGCTGGTGATCTCAACCGTGATGGGATAGCGCCACCCCGAGGAACACGATGGAACGGTTCCACCATCAATGGAAATGCGCAACGCGGGGTGGGGCTGCTTTTTAACGAACTCTACGTTGGTCGGATCGTATGGAACAAGGTCCGAATGGTGAAGAACCCCGATACTGGCAAGCGCGTCTCCAGGCCAAATCCGAAGGACCAGTGGCAGACGAAAGAAGTTCCGCAATTGCGGATTGTCGATGACGAAGTTTGGCAGAAGGCACAGGCACTCAAGGTCGCCAGGGTGAATGCATCCTCTCATATCAAACGTCGCCCGGCGCACCTGTTATCCGGTCTACTTCGTTGCGGCATCTGCGGATCGGGCATGTCGGTTCACGATCGTGACAAGACGGGCAAAACGCGTATCAGGTGCTCCGCCGTTCGTGAAAGCGGGAGCTGCTCCAACCGGCGCATTATTTACCTGCCCGAGATCGAGAGGGCAGTCCTCGATGGCATGTGCGAGCAGCTGAAAGCGCCGGACCTGATCGAGGCATACATCCGCAAATATAACCAGGAGCGCCGAGAATTGGCGGCACGGGCGAACTCGATGCGCTCAGCGCTAGAAGGCAAGCGCGATCGGGTAAAAGCCGAACTTCAGCGGACGATCGACCTTGTGATCAGGGGCGTGATTGCTGAAGAGGATGCCAAGCAGCGGATCGCAGAACTCAAGACACAGCTTTCTCTGGTCGAGGGGCAATTCGGTGGTCTCGATGAGCCGCCATCAGCCGTGGCTCTTCACCCGGTCACCTTGCAGCGGTATGTCAAAACCGTCGATGATCTTTCAACCGCGTTGGCCGACCACGCGACTGCTCCAGATGATCGTGGCCCGCTCATTCGAAATTTTCGGCAGCTTGTTCACAGCGTTACGGTGCACCCAAAACCTGCACGCGAAGGCTTCGAGATCGAGGTCAAGGGCAAGCTTGCCGCCCTTATTGGCGGAGCAGCGTTCCCTACCGCACGGCACACAGCAAAGTCCGCCTCCCTAGCCGGCCGCTATGACGCGGCCGTCGGACACGATAGTGGGTTTGAAGTGGTAGCGGGAGAGGGACTTGAACCCCCGACCCCAGGATTATGATTCCCGTGCTCTAACCAACTGAGCTACCCCGCCAGGGCGGCGAAAGGCCCGAAATCCGCCTCAAATCGAAAGGCATGTCGGGGGCGTTCGCCAAGGTCGCGCGGATATAAGGTTGGGAGGGTGAGCCTGTCAAGCTTCGAAGCAACCGGCTTGCCGGCTTATCGTCATTATCGAAAAGCTTTGCCGCGCGGACATTTGGTTGCCGCCGCCGGGGTTGAGTTCGAAGGGGCACGTCGCTATGTCTCGGCCACGAGTTTTTAGAGTTTGAAACAGATGAAGCCGCGCATAGCAGTCCTCGGTTGCGGATACTGGGGCAGCAACCACATCCGCACTCTCAAGGCGCTCGGCGCGCTGTACGCGGTCTCCGACACCAACCGGGCCCGCGCAGAAGGCTTCGCCAGCGAGCAGGACTGCCTGGCGATCGAGCCGGACCAGTTGTTCGTGCGTGACGATATCGACGCCATCGTCATGGCGCTGCCGCCGCAATTCCATGCCGACCTTGCCGTGCGTGCCGTCACGGCCGGCAAGGACGTGCTGGTGGAAAAGCCGATCGCTCTGACTGTGGCGGATGCCGAGCGTGCGGTGCAGGCGGCCAAGGACAATGGCCGCGTCTTCATGGTCGGCCATGTCCTGCGGTTCCACCCCGCCTTCGAGACGCTGAAAGGGCTGATCGACAAGGGCGAGCTCGGCGAAGTCCGCTACATCCACTCGCACCGGCTCGGCCTCGGCAAGTTCCACACAGAGAACGACGCGCTGTGGGATCTGGCGCCGCACGATCTGTCGATGATCCTGGCGATCACCGGCACGGAGCCGATCGAGGTGCGCGGCGAGGGGGCCGCTCTGCTCGACAATCTCAGCGACTTCGCGCATCTGCACATGCGCTTCCCCAACGGCCTGCGCAGCCATCTCTTCACCTCGCGTCTCAATCCCTATCGCGAGCGGCGGCTGACCGTGGTCGGCACCAAGGCGATGGCGGTGTTCGACGATGTCGAGCCATGGGAACGCAAGCTTGCCGTCTACCGCCATGCAGTGTGGCAGGACAGCGGCCAATGGGCCTTCACCACCAATGAGCCATCCTATGTCGCGGTTGCCCAGGGCATGCCGCTGACACGCGAGCTGGAGCATTTCATCCAGTGCATCGAGACGCGTGCCGAACCGCGTACCAGCGGCGAGGAAGCGATCAGGGTGCTGCGCATCCTGACCGCCGGCACGGTCACCCACACCAAGTCGAATTCCTGAAGCGCGGATTATTTATTCGGCGGGAATCTTATTCGGCAGGTATCTTATTCGGCAGGTATCTGGGCCGGCCTGGCGGCAAGCCGGGTCAGCATCGCCTCGGCCTCGGCGCCACGCTCCGAACGCTCGATGAAGCCGCCGCCGAACACGCGAGCTTCGTTGCCGTCATCGGAGTAGAGCACGCAGGCCTGGCCCGGCGCGATGCCGGATTCGCCGTCGACCAGTTCCACCCATGTGGCACCGGCACGATGATGCAGCACGGCCGGGCGCGGCGGCCGCGTCGAGCGGACCTTGGCGAACAGCTCCAGGCCGCCTGCAGGGACGTCTGTGAGCGGTCCGTCGCCCAGCCAGTTCATATTGCGCAGATAGATCTTGTGCGTCTCCAGCGCCTCGCGCGGGCCAACCACGACGCGAGCGCGGTCGGCATCGAGGTGGACGACGTAAAGCGGCTCGCCGGAAGCGATGCCGATGCCGCGGCGCTGGCCGATCGTGTAGCGCAGGATACCCTCATGGCGGCCGAGCACGCGGCCGTCGATGTGGACGATGTCGCCCGGATTGGCCGCAGTTGGCTTCAGCTTGGCGATGATGTCGGAATACTTGCCCTGCGGCACGAAGCAGATGTCCTGGCTGTCCTGCTTGGCGGCAACCGCCAGCCCCATCTCCTCGGCGATGGCGCGAACCTGAGGCTTCGACAGGCTGCCGAGGGGAAAGCGCAGATAATCGATCTGTGCCTGCGTGGTGGCGAACAGGAAATAACTCTGGTCACGGTCGGCGTCGACCGGCCTGTAGAGCGCGCGGTGGGCGCCGTTGGCGCCGGAACGGATGTAGTGGCCGGTGGCCAGCGCGTCGGCGCCGAGCTCCTTGGCGGTGGCCAGCAGGTCGGCGAACTTCACCGTCTGGTTGCAGGAAACGCACGGGATCGGCGTCTCGCCGGCGACATAGCTCTCGGCGAAGGGATCGATGACCGCCTTGCGGAAGCGTTCCTCGTAGTCGAGCACATAATGGGGGATGCCGAGCGTCTCGGAGACACGGCGGGCATCGTCGATGTCCTGCCCGGCGCAGCATGAGCCGGCCCGGTGCGTCGCCGCGCCGTGGTCGTAGAGCTGCAAGGTGACGCCGACGACGTCGTAGCCCTCGCGTTTCAGCAGGCCTGCGACGACAGAGGAATCGACGCCGCCCGACATGGCGACGACGATGCGGGTGTTTTCGGGACGTCCGGGAAGATCGAGACTGTTCATGATGCTTTCGTTCTGCGCGGCGCCTCAATGCCAATGTCGAGAATATAGGTCAAGCTTTACCGGCGCGCCAGCGTGCAGGGCGATTCACCGGTTGCGGCCGATCTTCGCCAAGTGATGCATTTTCCCCGGCAAATCAGCGTTTGCGGGCAGATGTTTCAAATGCCGGCGAAAAGACTAACGCGGCGTTCATGATCCTTACCTAGTCATTAGGGTCTGCTTAGGCAATTTTTAAAGCTGTGGCGGTAACGTGGCGGGGATTGGGTCTTTGAGTTTTTTGTAGAGAGTACGATGACCGATCTGGTTAGACCGAGAGTCAAATATGTTATCGGGCCTGACGGCAGCCCTCTTACGATTGCCGATCTGCCGCCGACCAATACACGTCGTTGGGTTATCCGGCGTAAGGCGGAAGTGGTTGCGGCCGTGCGCGGCGGGCTTTTGAGCCTGGACGAGGCATGCCAACGCTACAAGCTCACCACCGAGGAATTCCTGTCCTGGCAGGCGTCGATCGACGAATATGGCCTTGCCGGGCTGCGCACGACACGCATCCAGCAATACCGGCACTGACATTGCAAATTTAGACGAAGGGCGCGGCTAACCCCGCGCCCTTCTGTTTTCACCGTTCCCGCTCAGAGCGATAGCACAACCTTGCCGATCGGCTTGGTGGCGAGGAAGGCGTGAGCGGCCCCCGCCTGGTCCAGCGGGAAGCTCTTCGCCACATGGACGGCGAGCTTGTTGGCATCGATCAACCGAGCCAGTTCCACCAGGCCCTCCCTGTCGGGAACGACGGACATACGCTCGACCCGAATGTCTCGCGCGCCGGCCTGGGTCCTGGTGTTGTCGCCGACATCGAGCAATGACACCAAAACGCCGCCACGCCTGAGCACCTTCAGCGAGCGTTGGGCGTGGTCGCCGCCCATTGGATCCAGCACCAGATCGATGTCGCGAACCTGATCGGTGAAATCGCCCTTGGTGTAGTCGATGACCTCGTCGGCGCCGAGTTCGCGGACGAAATCGAGCTTGCCCGGGCTGGCCGTGGCGACAACGTAGGCGCCGCGCGCCTTGGCGATCTGCACCGCCAGATGACCGACGCCGCCGGCTCCCGCATGCACCAATACGCGCTGCCCCGATTTCAGCCCGCCGTGGCGAACAAGCCCTTGCCAGGCGGTGAGGCCCGCCAGCGGCAAGGCGCCTGCCTTGAGGTGGTCCGCGCCCTTCGGCTTCAGTGCGATTTGATCGGCAGGTACGGCAGCAAACTCAGCATAGGCCGCCGCTTGCTTGGGGAAGCGCGGCATGCCGAACACCTCGTCGCCGATCTTGAAGCCGGTGACGCCGGCGCCGAGTGCTTCGACAGTTCCCGAGATATCCCAACCCAGGATGAAGGGCGGCTCGCCGAGCAAGGGGTAGTAGCCGGCACGGACGGCGCCGTCGACCGGATTGATGCCCGCGGCCTTGACGCGAACCAGCACTTCGCCGGCCTCTGGCGTGGAATCCGGCTGATCGGCGATGACAAGGACGTCGGGTCCGCCGACGGAATTCTGGATAACGGCACGCATTGAGATGTCTCCTGCTTGATTTGGCGCCACTATCATTTGGATAGTAATATTCCCTTGTCCAGTATGTACCTTCCTGATATATACGCACCTCATGGATAGTGAAGATGATTGCGGTTTTGGCTATGACGCGTTCCGGCGGACGTGTCCTTCGCACACCGTGCTGGAGATGCTGGCCAGCAAATGGGTCTATCTGGTGGTTTGCGCGCTGCGCAAAGGCCGGCTGCGCAATGGCGAGCTTGCCCGAAAGCTCGAGGGCATCACGCCGAAGATGCTGACGCAGACGCTGCGGGTGCTCGAGCGCGATGGCTTGGTGCGGCGCGAGATCTTCCCGGTCATTCCGCCGCGCGTCGAATATGAATTGACCGAGCTCGGCCAGAACCTGGCGGGACTGCTTACCCAGATCAGGTCATGGGCGGAGCAGCATGCGCCGGATATCAAGGATGCCCGTGCAAGGGCAATTGCCGAGAGTGAAGGGGATTGGGCCGCGTAGGGCGGGTTCATTTTTCCCGCCAGGGCCGCAAGCCGCGACAATGCGCCAGCCTGATGGCGAGCGTTGGTGCGGCAAACCGCCAAGTCTTAGCCGATCATGGCGCTGCGGCCACCGACTTCGGCTTCGCGGATCTTCGTGTCGCGCGATTCCAGCATTTCCGCCTTGGAAAGCTCCGCTTCAGCTTCGCCGAGTAATGATTCGGCGGCGCTTCGCTGCTGGGCGAGGTCGCTTTGGGAATTCCTGAGGTTGTCGCGGCGCAGGCGAGCCGCCTTGGCGAAGGTCGGATAGGCGAAATGGTTGATGTCTGTGATGCCGGCCTTCTTTTCCTCGGCGGTGATCTGAAGCTCCAGCTCGACGGCCATGCGTTCGAACTCGGCGATCATCATGTCGAGCTGCAGCAGCTGCCGCCGCTTCTCATTCACCTGAAACTGTTTCAGCCGAACGAGGTTTTCACGTGACTTCATGATTCGGTACTCCCGGAAACGCACACCCGCACTTATCGTCCAAACCACCTGGAAACGCCCAGGCCGCACCCGTGTCCACCGCCTTTCCCCGAACTATGGGAAACAAAACCCTAAAGTTTTTTGCCGGCGGTAACCATTCGTTTACGGGCATTGTTAATCATACGGGTCAGGACTTAAGGCCGGGTAAAAATTCCGGCCACCGATGCGGAAGCGACGTCGATGAGTCCCTGGAGTCGCTTAGTCCGGGTTTTTAATGTGTTGCATTAGGAATTTGGTTCTGAGATTCATTATTAGATTCAAGAGGGTGTAGAAAGAGGTTAAAAAATCTGGTACCGTCATGGACGGGAAATTAGGATTTGTTAACCATTCAATGGCAGCCTCTGCACAAGGCAACCACTGCTCCGGGTCCGGACGGGTCGTGAAATGGTCCGGCAGCAGAAAAGGGGAATGAAATGCGTGTTCTGCTGATAGAAGATGACAGTGCAACCGCACAAAGCATCGAACTGATGCTGAAATCGGAAAGTTTCAACGTCTACACGACCGATCTCGGGGAAGAGGGCGTCGATCTAGGCAAGCTCTACGACTACGATATCATTCTTCTCGATCTCAACCTGCCTGATATGTCGGGCTACGAGGTCTTGAGAACGCTTCGCCTTTCCAAGGTCAAGACACCTATTCTCATCCTCTCCGGCATGGCCGGCATCGAGGACAAGGTGCGCGGCCTCGGCTTCGGCGCGGACGACTACATGACCAAGCCGTTCCACAAGGATGAGCTGGTTGCCCGCATTCATGCCATCGTGCGGCGCTCCAAGGGCCACGCCCAGTCGGTCATCACCACTGGCGACCTGGTGGTCAACCTCGATGCCAAGACTGTCGAAGTCGGCGGCCAGCGCGTGCACCTGACCGGCAAGGAATACCAGATGCTGGAGTTGCTTTCGCTGCGCAAAGGCACCACGCTGACCAAGGAAATGTTCCTCAACCACCTCTATGGCGGCATGGACGAGCCTGAGTTGAAGATCATCGACGTCTTCATCTGCAAGCTGCGCAAAAAGCTCGACGCGGCATCGGGCGGTCAGAACTACATTGAAACGGTCTGGGGGCGCGGCTATGTGCTGCGCGAACCGGAAGACATTCGCGTCAGCGCCTGAGCGACGAATCGCTCGAATCTTTTCCATAAAAAACCCGGCTTCGGCCGGGTTTTTGCATGACGGCTGGTAAGGGTCTGTTTTGGGCTGCTGAGCAGGAAACCGTCACGCACTTTTTCTGGAATTGCTCAAGGGTACCGAATCAGGTGCGCTCTTCAAGGTGCGAAAGCGCTCGAGCAGCTGCGGGCGGTTGAACGGCTTCAAGAGATAGCCCTGGGCGCCGGCTCGCTTGGCCCGCATGATCGAAGCAATATCGAGCTCGACCAGGGAAATCAGGATCTGCGGCCTTATCGGGCTCTCCATGGCGCGGACGCGACGGATGAGATCGACCGCCGGTACGTCGGGCAAGGCGCCATCGACGACGATGATGTCGGGCATATCGGCGGCGCACATCTCCAGCGCGTCAAGTCCGCTGGCGGCCTCGATGACAATCATTTCGGAGCCGCCCAGGATGCGTTTTGCAACCTTCCTGATGACGCTTGAATCGTCGACGAACATGCAGCGTTTCATTTCCGGGTCCTCTTTGCCTTCTGGCAGTCCGGTAGCGTCGGGGGCATCCAGGACGCACCATAGGCCAAACTGGTAAAGAAGCCGAAAAGGCGTTAGGTAAAATTTTTACAAAGATAGGCAGGTGCCTACTTTTATTCGCGAATGCTTTGGCGCTGCCTGGACGACCAGACGCATCTCAAGTCGATGAGCTGGAATTACAGATTTCAATGTAGAAATACTTCGCTTTATCGGCTGCGCAATCAGGCCGCAGAAAGCACGATTTCTTCCGGCGTCGCGTGGATCGATATCGTCATGCCGGCTTCGCGCGCCAGAAGCAGCGTGTAGTAGGGCTGCACGGAATGCGCGTCGATCGGTTCCTCCGGCTTGTGGCCGGAATGCAGTTCGAGGAATTTCGGCGGCACACGCAGCATCGGGCCAGCCGACGCAAGCGCGAAACGAGGTTCGGTCTCAAGATTTTCCAGCGTCACGGAAAGCTTGCCGCCGCGCGGAATGGCGGCATTGGCGACGAGGATCAGGTTGAGCAGCAGCTTGACCTTGTTCTTGGGCAGCAACGCGCGGGGCCCGTTCCAGGTCAGTTCCGGCTTTTCGTTCTTGAGGAAGGCGATGGCGACCGCTTCGGCATCGCCGGTATCGATCAACATGCCGGCCGAGCCGGCGGCACCAAAGGCGATGCGGGCGAACTGCAGGCGGGCCGAAGCGTTGCGGGCGCTCTGACGGATCAGCTTCATGGCGTCCTCGTCGGCGCCGCCTTCATCAAGCAATTCGAGCCCGTTGTTGATCGCGCCGACCGGCGAGATGATATCGTGGCAGACCCGGCTGCACAAAAGCGCTGCCAGATCGGGTGCGGAAAGGGTGAACAGATCGGCCATCGGCGAAAAATCCCTGCAAAATCTCACAACTCATGGCCGGGCGATCGATCGTCGCCTGCCACACGAATCACACACTCTCTCCTCGGGCTTTCTGAATACACAGCGCCCGTGCGTGCAGCAACAAATCCAAATTGTGGTTGTGGCAAATGGCGTGTTGACGCAGGCTGCCGGCCCCACTTGAGCGACCCCAAACAGCCTTCGAACCGCCATGTTCATGTGGGAGCTTAATGGTTGAAAAAGGATTACGGCATAGTTTGCCCCTAACAGTTACCCTTAACGGCCGGCTAAAAGAGCCGTACGGGGTGCGAGGCGTCGGCGAAGGTGCTCCCTGACGGAGATTGGAAGCATGTTTTCCCGATACTACGACCGGAGCTTTCTCCGTGTCTTCTCAATGGCGGTCACGCTCCTGGGCGTTCTCGTCTTCTCGACTTCAACCCTGCGGGCCCAGGAATACACCGCTCAGGAGATTGTCGATTCCGGTCACAAGTTCTTCGGCGCGACATCAGGCGGGCTCGCCACAGTCGTCGAGAAGATTTTTGCTTCCTACGGCCTGCCCAACGGCTATCTGCTGGGCGAAGAGGGCTCGGGCGCGCTGATCGGTGGCCTGACCTATGGCGAAGGCACGCTCTACACCAAGAATGCCGGCGATCACAAAGTGTTCTGGCAAGGCCCATCGCTCGGCTGGGATTTCGGCGGCGAGGGGTCGCGGGTGATGATGCTGGTCTACAATCTCGACGATGTGGGCAGCCTCTACAACCGCTATGGCGGCGTCGCCGGTTCGGCCTATGTGGTGGCTGGCGTCGGCTTCAACGTGCTGAAGAACAACAATGTGGTTTTGGTGCCGATCCGCACCGGTGTCGGTGCCCGGCTTGGCGTCAATCTCGGCTATCTGAAGCTTACCGAGCGCGCCACCTGGAATCCGTTCTAAGCTGAAGTCCTTGGCTGTCGTTTCCCAAAACCGGGACCGCTTTTGGGGCGACATGCATTAAACTCGTGGCGTTGCGGCAAACCCTTGCCGCAACGCTGGATTTCCGCCATGTCAACGTGGCACAGTCAAAGCGCTCTATGCGCTTCTGGTTTATCTGGTTTGATGCTTACCGGCCACAACGGGTAGTCACTTGGTCCAGTCGGTCCTGTTCTTCGTCCTCGGCTTTCTCTGTGCTAGCTTTCTGGCGCTCATGGTGGCTCCGGCCATATGGCGTCGTGCGGTCACGCTTACACGCAGACGCGTCGAATCCTCGATCCCTCTGACGCAAACCGAAATCCAGGCGGACAAGGATCGCATCCGCGCCGAATACGCCATGACGACGCGCCGCCTGGAAATCAGCGTCAAGGCGTTGCGAGAGAAGGCGGCCGAACAACTCGTCGAGATCAATCGCGGTCGCGAGGCCATGAAGGGCCTGGCGGTCGAGCGGACGGACAAGAACCAGGCTCTGACCGATCTGGGCGCGAAGAACGAAGCGCTGCGCCAGCGAGAGGGCGAGTTGCAGCAGCTTTCGGAGCGGCTGAAGGAAACCGAGCGCAAGCTGGAAAAGCGTGCACTTGAGCTGCAAAAGCTGGAGCGCATGTATGACGACGCCAGTTTTTCCTCGAGCAGCCGGCAGATCGAACTCGTGGCGCGAGAGTCCGAAATGCAGAAACTCGCCAGTGACATTGCGATGCTGCGCGGCCAGCGCAAGGAAGCCGACAGGCGCGGCCAGGAAATCGCGGCCGAAAGCAAGGCCGCGCGAGAGGCCCTGAAAGCCGAGAAGAAAAGGACCGCCGAACTCGACAAGAAGGTCGAGCGGCTGCTGGCCACACTTGCCGATCGCGAAGACAAACTCGACCGCCGCGAAAAGGAACTGGCACGCATGCGCGAAAGATCGAAATCCGAAGACAGCGCGCCAGCCTTGCGCCTGGTCGGCAAGGGCGGCGATGTCGCCAAGAGCGATGACTTGGACAAGGCAATCGCCAAGCTCGACAGTGACCGTGAGCAGCTCGAGGCGAGGCTGACGGCGCTGGCGCGCGAGAACAAGCGGCTGAAGGCCGACCTCACCGCACTGGCCGCGTCCACGGCCACGGACAGCAGCTCCGCCTTGCGCGAGCAGATGAACGCGCTGGCGGCGGAGGTCGTCCATCTGACGGCGAAGCTCGAGGGGCCTGGTTCGCCGATCGCCAAGGCATTGGCGGTACCGTCGGACGCCCGCTCCGGCAACGGTGACCGCAGTCTTGCCGACCGCGTGCGCGCGCTGCAGAAGGCTGACGCGACAAGCTGAATCAGGCCTCCTTAGAGCATTTCACCGTTTCACGGAAACGGCGAAATGCCCTAACTCTTTGCTTTGACGCAATTCTGGACGGAAAACCGCTTCACACTTTTCCTGGAATTGCTCTAGCCGAAAAATGATGCAGCGCAATGGCTGAAGCCGCGGCGACATTCAGGCTGTCGAAGCCTTCCGCCATGGTGATCCGCACGTCGTGCAGGCTTGCGAGCAGGTCGTCCGGCAAGCCTTCGCCCTCGGTGCCGAGATAGAGCGCCAGGCGCTTGCTGCGCTGCGCATCGCGGATGTCGGTCTTCCCGCGTGGCGACAGCGCGAATTGATCGAAGCCACGTCGGGCGAGCATCGTCGTGAAGCCGGCGGTGTCGGAGAACGATGCGAAAGGGATCTTGAGCGCGGCGCCGACCGAAACGCGGATCGCCTTGCGATAGAGCGGGTCGCAGCATGTCGCATCCAGCAGGACCGCGTCAGCGCCAAAGGCGGCGGCATTGCGGAAGATCGAGCCCACATTGTCATGGTTGGCGATGCCGACGAGCACCACGACCAGCGCCTGAGGCGGCAAGCCATCGAGCAGGTCTTCGGCCGGCTGCGGCTCTCCCTTGCGGCCAATGGCCAGGATGCCGCGATGCATATGAAATCCGGCGATAGCGTCCATCACCGCGCTGGTGGCGACATAGACCGGGAGGTCGGCGGGCGCCTTGCTCAGGATGTTGTCGAGACCTGCCAGCCGGTTTTCCAGGACCAGGATCGATTCGGCGGCAAAGCGCCCGGTCGAGAGCAGCAGGTCGAGCACCACCTTGCCTTCGGCGACGAAGCGGCCTTGCCGGCCGGCGAGGTCACGCTCGCGAATGTCGAGATAGGCAGCGACGCGCGGATCTTGAGGGTCGTCGATGCGAATGGGATCCATGCATTCCTCGCGACCGTCGCATCGGCCCGAAAATCCGGACCGCTTCCCGGCGCTCACCTTGTTTGGAAAGCACGATGCGACAATTCGGGACAATCAGCCAGCTCTGTACGCCCCGGATGGGCGCATGTCGCTCTGAAATCGCCGGCGAGATCGGCGCTATGTGGTCAGGTCCCAGCACGGCGCAAACGGTGCGCCATCTGGGACAGATCATCCTTGCCGCTGCCGAAAATGCCGTCCAGCATGACAAGCAGTTCTCGCACGGCGTCGGATTTGCAGGAGTAGTAGATCATCTGCCGGTCGCGGCGGGTCTCGACTAGGTCGAGCGCCCGCAACTTGGCGAGGTGCTGGGACAGGGCGGATTGGCTGAGCATCACCTTCTCGGCAATGCCTCCAACCGACATCTCACCTTCGGCGAGGTAGCTCATGATCAACAGTCGCTTCTCATTGCCCATCAGCATGAGAAACTCTGCCGCCGATTCGGCGTTCACGATTAGCTTTGTCGAGACCATCGATCCCCCATGCTTCCTGTTCATCCCGACGCCATGGGGGCAATGGCGTCTGATTCCATAAATTCACTTGTCGATCGGCGCTGGCGATTCAGCGTCACCAAAAGGTAGAGCATTTCACTTAAATCTCAAGTGTTGCTTTTGGTCCAGCATAATTAAGTCTCCGTCCCGGCGTCGACAATGGCTCGGCCGGCCTTGGCCATATCGACCAGAACGTGCCGCAATTCACCTGCCGCCGCCAAAGGTTGTGGGTAAAAGGCACGGCAAACATCGTCGCCCGACACCAGGTCCATGCCATCGGCATCGAATCCGGCAACACGCCAGCCGTTTCCGGATACTTTCGCGAAATGCTGTGCGTAAACGGCGATCGCGTCGAGATGGTCGGCGTTCATGTGGTCGATGGCCGATTGTTCGCGCGCCGCGAGTTCCTCGACGATCGGTCCGCTGGTGAGCAAATCCGATCGATCGAGGTGATAGGCCTTGCCGAAGCCGCCGTTGAGGCTGGCGTGTTGCGGATCGAGGCGAAAGATCGAAAAGTCGCCGAGACCGGCGTAAAGTTCCGCCTTGGGATTGTGATTGAGATAGCGGCGCTCGACGCGGGCGTGTTCGGCAGATCCGCGCTCAAGCCGTGCTGCCTGGCAGATCAATGTCAGGCGCGGGTGCGCCAGCGGGTCGCCCTTGCCCGGTTCGCCGAGCAACAGGGAACAGCGCGGATCGGCAAGCAGGGCGCCGGTGTGCGCCGAAAGCATCGACACCAGGATCAGCGGCGCGCCGTCGATGTCGGTGGCCACGCCGACCCTGCTGGCCAGCGGCGAGCCGGTTTGCGGTTCGATCACCGCCAGGGCGCCAAAGCGGGCGCTGCGCAGAAGCGTCTTCGCCAGCCGGATCGCTTCGGCGTCCGTCTCGCGGATCACGTCCTTTTTCGGCTCGTCCAAGGCAGCACCGCAGTAAGTTGATCTTTCTTCTCTAGTTATCGTTATCGGTCAGCAAGCCGGATTTGACAAGGCCGTCGATCTCGGCTTTCGCAAAGCCGAAACGTGCCAGAATTGCCGATGGCGACAAATCCTCATTGCCTGGCATAGTGGCCAATGTCGGTTGCGAGCTCGAGAAACGCGGCGCGGGGGCCGGGCGCTCAAATGCACCTGTCGTCACAGAGGCGTTGCGTGCCCGATTGTGCGGGTGGTGCTTCGCCTCTTGCAGCGACAGGACGGGGGCCACGCAGGCATCGGTCTGGGCAAACAGCAGGTCCCAGTCGTCGCGTGGTTTCTGCCGGATCCGATCGGCAATGGCGGCGCGCATCGGCGGCCACAGGGCCTTGTCGTACTGGCCGGACGCAAAGCGCTCGTCGAGCGGCAGCAGCCTGGCGAATTCGGTGAAGAATTGCGGCTCGAGGCAGCCGATGGCGATGTGCCCGCCATCCGCCGTCTCATAGGTGTCGTAGAACGGGCGCCGGAATCGAGCAGGTTCGCGCCGCGCTTGTCGCTCCACAAGCCGGCCGCCGTCAAGGCGTGCAGGGGCACCGCCAGCATTGAGGCGCCGTCGACCATCGCTGCGTCGATGACGTCACCCTTGCCCGTGCGAGAACGTTGGAACAGGGCGGCCAGCACGCCGGCAATCAGCATCATGGCGCCACCGCCATAGTCGGCGACAAGGTTGAGCGGCGGGACGGGACGGCCGTCGGCATGGCCGATGGCGTGCAGCACGCCGCTATAGGCGAGGTAGGTGATGTCGTGGCCGGCGCGGCCGGCGAGCGGGCCGTCCTGGCCGAAGCCGGTCATACGGCCGTAGATCAGCGCCGGGTTGCGCGCCAGCACCGTTTCGGGGCCGAGGCCAAGCCGTTCCATGACACCCGGGCGAAACCCTTCGAGCAACATGTCCGCCTTTTCGGCAAGGCGCAGCAACAGATCGGTGCCTTCACGGCGCTTCAGGTCGAGGCGCAGGAGGGCGCGGCCATGGCGGTCGATGTTGTACTCATCCGGCAGCGACAGGAGCTCGCTCGTCCCCGTCCGTTCGATGCGCAACACTTGCGCGCCCATCTCCGACAGCATCAGGCCGGCCAGCGGCACCGGTCCGAGCCCGGCCATCTCGATCACCTTCAGCCCGGTCAGCGGACCGGTTTTAGCGGCAGCGGACAGGCCGGCGTTCATGACCTTCTATTTCGGCGCCATGCGGATGGCGCCATCGAGACGAATGGTCTCGCCGTTCAACATCTGGTTCTCGATGATGTGCAGGGCGAGAGCGGCATATTCGGACGGTTCGCCCAGGCGCGACGGGAAAGGCACAGCGGCGCCCAGCGAATCCTGAACCTCTTGCGGCATGCCGGCCATCATCGGCGTCTTGAAGATGCCGGGCGCGATGGTGCAGACGCGGATACCGGAACGGGCAAGGTCGCGCGCCACCGGCAGCGTCATGCCGACGACGCCGCTTTTGGATGCCGCATAGGCGGCCTGGCCGATCTGGCCATCATAGGCGGCAACCGAAGCGGTGTTGACGATGACGCCGCGCTCGCCGCCCTGCAGCGGCTCGAGCTTCGACGCGCGCTCGGCGGCGAGGCGGATCATGTTGAACGTACCGATCAGATTGACCTCGATCACCTTGCGATACTGATCAAGGGGATGGGGACCATCCTTGCCGATCGTCTTCACGCCGATGGCGATGCCGGCGCAATTGACCAGGATCCGCGGCTCGCCAAGCTTGGCGGCTACGTCGGCGAGCGCAGCGGTTCCGCTGTCGGCGCTGCTGACGTCGCACTGGACGGCAATACCACCGATCTCGGCCGCGACCTTGGCCGCGCGGTCAATGCCGACATCGAAGATGGCGACGCGAGCGCCCTTGGCGGCCAGCGCGCGCGCCGTTGCCTCGCCAAGACCGGAGCCGCCGCCGGTGACGATCGCGATCTGGCCGTTCGGGTTCATGGCGTCATCCTTTGATCTCAGGAACAGTGGGACGGATCAGGCGCCAGATCGACGGGAAAGGTCAAGCCATCGCCGCGACAGGATCGGCCACCCTGGCCTGATCGGCGTGGCAGACCTCGCCCAAGAGCCTGGCGACCGCGCCCGGCGCGATCTCGTGCGACAGCAGCCGGTCGAGATCGACGGGGCGCGGCATCGAAATCTGGCCGCGCGGAATCCGCTTGAAACCGAGCGGCCCGTAATAGGGCTCGTCACCGACCAGCATGACAGCGGGCGCGCCGGCCTTGGCGGCGGCCTCCAGCGCGATTGCCACTAGCCGGCGGCCGATGCCGAGATTCTTGAAGGCCGGCCGCACCGCGAGCGGCCCGAGCATCAATGCGCGGCCGGCACCGGCGGCGATGCGGGTCATGCGCACCGAGGCGACGACGATGTCGCCATCGACGGCGACAAAGGACAGCGAGCGCTCGTGCCCTCCGGCTTCACGAATCTTGTAGGCGGCCAGCACAAAGCGGCCGGGCCCGAAGGCTTCGTCGTTGATGGCTTCGATCTCGGGGTCGTGCGCCGGGGTTTCCGGCAGGTATTTCACGTCGGCAAGGCTCATGGTCTTTGCGTTCCGGTAAGGAGGAAAGGTTGCTGCAAACGGCAGCGTTCGCCAGTCAGCGCTTCATCAAGCGCGGGCGCCCTTTCGTCGTCGGTCAAACCGGATCGAAGCAAAATCGAACATGCGGATTTCCGCTAGCATCAATTTCCCGCCGCTGCAATCGGCCGTTTTTGTACGTCATTTCCGCCAAGTGACGGTCTGTTCAGCACCTGACGTCTTCGACAGGGCAGCCTTGCGCCTACATCAACCAACAGGACGCAAGGAGATTTGTATGGGAATGCTGGTCGAAGGAAGGTGGCAGGACCGCTGGTACGATACAGCGGACAATGGTGGCAGGTTCGTGCGGACGCAGTCGCAATGGCGCGACTGGGTCACCGTTGACGGGGCGCCTGCCGAAGGCCGGACGCGTGGTTTCAAGGCCGAGCCCGGCCGCTATCACCTCTATGTCTCGCTTGCCTGTCCGTGGGCCCACCGGACGTTGATCTTTCGCGCGCTGAAGAAGCTGGAAGGCGTCATATCGGTGTCGGTGGTGCATCATTTGATGGGCGGCAACGGCTGGACGTTCGTGGCTGAGGACGGCGCCACGGGCGACATGCTCTATGGCCTCGACTTCCTGCACCAGATCTATGCCAAGGCCGATCCCGCCTATTCGGGCCGGGTGACTGTTCCGGTGCTGTGGGACAAAAAGGAGCAGACCATCGTCTCCAACGAGTCTTCCGAAATCATCCGCATGCTGAATTCAGCCTTCGACGAATGGGGCGACGCCAGCCTCGATTTCTATCCGAAGGCATTGCGCGGCGAGATCGATCGCATCAATGCGCTGGTCTATCCCGCGGTCAACAACGGCGTCTATCGCGCCGGCTTCGCCACCACGCAACGCGCTTATGAAGAGGCGTTCGGTGAAGTGTTCACAGCACTGGATGCGCTGGAGGAGCGGCTGTCGAAGCAGCGCTATCTCGTCGGTGGTCCTATCACCGAAGCCGACTGGCGGCTGTTCACCACGCTGGTGCGCTTCGATCCGGTGTATGTCGGCCATTTCAAATGCAATCTGCGCCGTATCGCCGACTACCCGAACCTGTCCAACTATCTGCGTGATCTCTACCAGGTGCCTGGTGTGGCCGGGACGGTGAACATGCATCATATCAAGGCGCACTATTACGGCAGCCACCAGACGATCAATCCGACGCGGATCGTGCCTGTCGGACCGGAACTGAATTATGGCGCGCCACACGACCGGGCGCGGTTCGAGAAAGCGGCGGCCTGATCTACCAGTAGGGCGAGGGCTGCTCGCCGTCAAAAACCTCGGCGATCCGGCGCAGCGTCGCCGGCGTCGTGCCCTGCGGCAAGCGGTCGAGCGGGAAGAAGCCAGCTTCGGCGATTTCGTGATCCGGCCGCTTCGGCGCCGTCTGGCTGAAATGCTCGAGCAAATAAAAGCCGACATGGTCGCGGCGGCTGGAGCGGCGGTTGAAATGCATCGATTTGAACACCGGCGGGGCGGTGAGAGCGATGTTGCCTTCCTCGGCCAGTTCACGGGCCAGTGCCTCGTTCATCGTCTCGCCGACTTCGACGCCGCCGCCGGGCAGCTGCCAGCCTGGTACGTAGGTATGGCGAATGAGGAAGACGGACTTGGACGCACTGTCGTGGATCAGGCCGCGCACGCCAAGCGTCATCGGCCTCCGCAGCACGAAATAGAGATGGAACAGCCTGGCCCTCAAACCTGGCCAGCCGGTCTGGCGGAAGGCATCTTCAGGGCTCGTCATTGATAGCGAAACCGTGGGTGGAAAGCCGCGCGCGCGTCGCCTATGAAGGTTGTATGTTCAGGCTCGCGCATATTTCCGATGTCCATCTGGGGCCGCTCCCCGATGTATCCTATCGCGATCTCGCCTCCAAGCGCGTGCTCGGCTATGTCAACTGGCAGCGCAACCGCCGCCGCCATATGCATGATGCGGTCATTGATACGATCGTCGCAGACATCAAGGCGAACACGCCTGACCACCTCGCCGTCACCGGCGACCTGGTCAATCTGGCGCTCGACGGCGAGATCGAGATGGCCAGGCACTGGCTGGAGACACTGGGGCCGGCGCATGATGTTTCGGTCGTTCCGGGCAACCACGACGCCTATGTGCCAGGCGCCTTCGACAAGGTCTGCCGATCCTGGGCGGCGTGGATGAGCGGCGACGGTGTCAACACGCCGGTCGATCGTAACGCATTTCCCTATCTGCGCGTGCGCGGCAACGTCGCGCTGATCGGTGTCTCGACGGCGCGCGCCACGGCACCCTTCATGGCCAATGGTTTCTTCATGGAAGGCCAAGCGAAGCGGCTCGGCAAAATCCTTGGGGATACCGCCGGACAGGGGCTGTTTCGCGCCATCATGATCCATCATCCGCCGGTGCGCGGCGCGGTCCCGCAGCACAAGCGGCTGTTCGGCATCGCCCGCTTCAACAAGATCATTCGTCGCCACGGCGCCGACCTTGTCCTGCACGGCCATTCACATCTGCCGTCGCTGTTCTTCATCGGCGGTCGCGGCGTCAGGATTCCGGCGGTCGGCGTCGCCGCCGCCGGCCAGGCGCCGGGCGGCAAGAACCCGGCGGCGCAGTACAATCTGTTCGACATTGACGGCGAGAAGGGCAATTGGCGGATCCGGCTGACGCGGCGCGGCCTGACCGGGCCGTCCATACCGCCATCCGATCTGCAGACGGTGGAGCTTGGCGCCGAGGCCGCTATGGCCGCAAATTGACAACCATGGCCACGATGCGGTCCCAGAACAGGACGACCGACACCACAAGGCCGACCAGTGCGCCGGCAGCGACCAGGCCAAGCCCGGACAGAAGGGCCGACCAGCGTTTGCCGCGCTCCGTTGCGCGCAGCGGCGGTTCGGCTTCCGGCACATACGCACGTTTCAGGCCGGCGACGGCGGGTTCGACGCCGCCTTCCAGCATCCTCTGACGCTCGACGATGCGCTCGGCGACATAGCGTGTCACGGAATCGGCAACCGGCTTCATCTCGGTGGATTCGGCAAGCACCACCCGGCCGATACGGGTGTCCTTGAGGAAGCGATAGGTCCGGCGGTCGCGCCCCATGGCGACATGGCTGATGGCGTCGATCCACAGGCGCGGCTGCAAGCCGGACGAGACGACAAAGTCGAAATTGTCCATATCGGCCGGAACATCGGCAAAAACCGGTGCCAGTTCGGCGGCGAGCAGATCGAGACGCATGCGATGCGCCTCGCGCATGTCGACGACGACGTCGTCGCGGTCGGCGAAGGCATTTTTGACATCACGGATGGCATCGGACAGTTTCTTGGACTGGTCGATGGTCTTCTCGCCTGCTTCCTTCATCGGCGTCCGCCTCGTAGGTTTGGTTAACACCGGGTTAACACAGCCGCCGGCAAAATGCACTGGCGAGATCGACGGCCCCGGGGTGTCCAGGAAGGTTGTCGTGCGCGAAAAAGGTCAGCTGGCTGCGGCGGCGAATTTCTGGCGGTGTGGCCTGGCGCGACGATTGGTGTTGCGGCGAATGATCTCGGCAACAAGGTCGGGGGCTTCCTCAGCCAGCATATGGCCGGCCTCCAGCACGTGGTGCACGTGAAAATGCGCCGGCAGGTCATCCGCCTGGGTAAAGGGCAGCACCGCATCGCTGATTCCCCATGCCACCATCACCGGCATGTTCAGTCCATCGAGGCGATCGTGCGGGATGACGCCTTGCCGACCGTCCACGGTCATGGCGGCTGCGATCTCGACGAGCTTTTCGAGTTGGCCGGGTCGCCTGCGCATTTCCCAAAGGGTGTCCACCGTATGTTCGAGCGGCGGGGCTGAAGGTCCCGACATGACGGCGAGGCAGGAGCGGATCTCGGACCGATCCGCGGCTTCGGCATAGCGGCGCAACAGCGGTCCATTGATTTCGGGGCCAAGGCCGCCCGGCGCCAGAAGCGTCAGCGAGGCTATCTTTTCGGGCTCGGCCAGCGCCATCAGCGCCGCCACGGCACCGCCCATCGAGTGGCCCACGAGATGAACGCGCTTCAGGCGGCGCTCCGAGAGATCGGCGAGCACGGCCTTGGCTGCCACCCTGGCGGGACCGGCGGCGGGAAAATCGAGCGACAACCCGTGCCCAGGCAGATCATAGGCCAGCGTATGCGTGGAAGGCGTCAGGGCGGAAATCACCTCGTGCCATACATCATGGCAGCCGCCGAAACCGTGCAGCAGGACGATGGCCTTCGAGCCAACACCCTCTTCGGCGGCAAAAAGTGATGCGGTCATGAAAGCTGATTTTTTGTTATTGCAGAATGCGCGACACCCAATGGTGGCTGAATTGCTCCTAGTCCAACGTGATGACCAGTAAAATTTTCGCGATTTGTACGGTTGTGTACAGAACCTGGCGACCAATCGGCAATCTGCGATGGAGCGCCGGAAATCCATCGGGACGCGGCGCAGCCAGTGCGCGGACGTCGATGGTGTCAGCTTGGGCTGCCGAGCCCGGCAGCGCGGAGTGCCTGGACCAGCCGGTCGGTCAGGTCGGCCGGATATTTCCGCTCGACGAAAGTCGCCCGCGGATCGGCGGCAAATTTGGGGAACTCGGTGGTCAGTTGTTTCAGCAGCGTGCTCACCAGATGATCCTGTCCGGCAGCCTTGGCGCCGATCAGCCGCGCCGCCAGATAGTGTGATTTCGTTGCCGTCGTTCTCAGGGCCATGCTGGCCGCGACTGCCTTGTTCATGTCGCCGAGCATGAACTCACCGACGAACAGCCCGTAATCCCACCATGTCGGGTGCCCGCTGAAGGTCTCCACCGCATGATCGAGGATCGGCGTTCCTTCAGCATATCGTCCGGCGAAGATCAGCCCGTAGCCGTAAGCGGCGGCCATGCCGAGATCGTAGGGGTTGAGTTCATAGGCCTTGCGCATCCAGCGGATCGCTTCGTCCGTATTGCCGAGGCGCGAACTGACATAGCCGTAGGAGCGATGCGCATAAGGGCTGGTCGGACCCATCTGCACGCCGCGATGGGCAAACTCGACGGCTGTCTCAATCGTCGCATTGGGCGGATAGGCGTAATGATCGGACACCGCCTCGAGATGCAGGGAAGCAAGTTCCGAATAGACGAGCGAGGACTTGGTTCCACCATTGGCCAGCTTCTCGAGGCATCGGTAGGCTGCCTCATGGGTCCTGGCGTTCTGGTCGAGGTAATATTTGCCGTTGAGCAGCAGGCATTGCGTCAGACCGTTTGGCGTGCCGGTCTGCTCGATATAGTTGTAGATGGTGCCGGAGGCGGGGAGTGCCGAGCTAAGCATATCGGCGATACGGTCTTCGACCGCTGCAGGTGCGCTGTCGGCGGGGGTGAGATTGCGCGATAGAAGCACCCGTCCGGACGCCATGCTTTGCAGTTCTATGGTGATGTCGCCCGCGTCCGGTCCAGATAGGACGTCGAATATGAAGCTCGTCGCGTCGTCGGCCGGATCGCCGACGGTGTCGCGGCCGATGAAGTCGATCGTATCGAAGCCACTCAGGCCGGCGCGCAGCGATGCGGCGACACGGCTGGCGTCGGGGCCGTCAGCCTTCAGTCCGATATAGACTTGCGGCAGGGCGTCAGCCCTTGCCGATGCCGTGATGCTTGCGGTTGCGCCAGCGATCTCCGGCGTTGCCGAGATGTCGCCGCCTGCCAGCAAGGCAGTGCTGCCCTGGCGAAGGATCAGTACGCCCAGCATGGCGATGACCAGAGCGATCGCCATCCAGAAAAAGCGGAGATGGCGCGCCACCGAGGGAGCCGGCGAAGATGGTACGGAAGCCAGAGACATCGCCTCCAGCATGCCCGTGCCGGCTTCGTTTGACCGATCGGTGGATACGGCGCCGTCCTGCCTGAGTTCGGGAACAGCCTCGGCAAGATCCGGCAGGCGGATCGCGTTCAATTCATAGGCAGGAACATAGCCGCCGCGCGGAATGGCGATGCGGACCGGCTCGGCAATTCCCTCATTGGCAAAATAGTGCTGCAGAAGTTCGCGCAGCCTGCCTGCCTGCACACGCACCACGGCATCGGTGGACGGATCGAAGTCGCCGTCCTTGCCGAAAACATCCATGGCAATGGAAAAGCCCTTGAGCCTGTCGGCTTCGCCGGCCTGTTCACGTTCGACAAGATAACGCAGCAGCTTGCGCGCGCGTTCGGATCGGCCGAACGTTTGGCTGGCAAGCAGTCGCTCCAGTGTCTCGCGCACTGCGGGGGCGGCAGGCGTGGCATGCTGCAAGTGTCGATCCTCTCGAAGTCGGCACAGGTTGAGGCGCGATCATATAGGTCCCGCACCACCACACAAGTATACACCCCGTTATGCGATCACGTACCCACCGGATAATTCCGCGGTGGTTAATGGCCCGAAAGATCGGAACCGTTCACCAGATTGGGACGGTTCCGATCTTTGTTCCCGCCGGGCGTCAGCCGGCTTTTTAACCGACGATACGGTTCGCGGCAGACATCACTGCTTCCAGCGAGGCAGCGACGATGTTGGTGTTGATGCCGGCGCCGAACAGCTTGCCGCCGGGATATTCCATCTCGACATAGGAAATGGCCGACGCGTTCGAGCCGCGCTGCATCGAGTGCTCGGAATAGTCGAGCACCGACATCTCGACACCGACATGGAGCGACAGCGCATTGACGAAGCCATCGATCGGGCCGGTACCCGTGCCTGTAATCGTCACTTCCTTGCCGTTGTCGAGGATGACCGCCTCGACGACGCGCCGGCCCTTGATCTCGGTGCTGGGATAGGTGTGGTGATCGAGGAATTTCAGCCGCGCGCCGGGCTGGTCGACATAGGTCTCGATAAAGCGCTCGTAGATGCGCCTGGCCGGCACTTCCTTGCCCTCGGCATCGGTGATCGCCTGGATTTCCTGGCTGAACTCGATCTGCAGATTGCGCGGCAGGTTGAGGCCGTAATCTGCCTGCAGCACATAGGCGATGCCGCCCTTGCCGGACTGCGAATTGATGCGGATGATGGCTTCGTAGCTGCGTCCGACATCGGCCGGGTCGATCGGCAGATAGGGCACTTCCCACAGGCTCGTATTGGCCTTCTTCAGCGCCTTCATGCCCTTGTTGATGGCATCCTGGTGCGAACCGGAAAAGGCGGTGTAGACGAGTTCGCCGACATAGGGATGGCGCTCGGGGATCTTCAACTGGTTCGAATATTCGTAGACGTCCTTCATCCGGTTGATGTCGGAGCAATCGATCAAGGGATCGACACCTTGCGTGTACATGTTCAGCGCCAGCGTGACGATGTCGACATTGCCGGTGCGCTCGCCATTGCCGAACAGCGTGCCTTCGACGCGGTCGGCGCCGGCCATCAGGCCGAGCTCGGTGGTGGCGATGCCGGTGCCGCGGTCATTGTGCGGATGCAGCGAGACCAGCAGGTTTTCCCGGTTGTCGAGGTTGCGGCACATCCACTCGATGCGGTCGGCATAGATGTTGGGGGTCGACATCTCGACCGTCGAGGGCAGGTTGATGATCAGCTTGTTGTCCGCCGTCGGCCTGACGATCTCTGTGACGGCGTTGCAGATCTCCAGCGCCACTTCCAGCTCGGTGCCGGTAAAGCTCTCCGGCGAATACTCGAAACGAAAGCCTCCGCCGGCCTTGGCCGCCATGTCGGTGATCATCTTGGCGGCGTCGGTGGCGATGCGCTTGATGCCGCCGACGTCCTTTTCGAAGACGACGCGACGCTGCAGCTCGCTGGTCGAATTGTAGAAATGGACGATCGGGTTGGTGGCGCCCTTCAGCGCCTCGAAGGTGCGGGTGATCAGCTCCGGCCGGCACTGCACCAGCACCTGCAGCGAGACATCGGCGGGCACGTTGCCTTCCTCGATGCACCAGCGGGCAAAGTCGAAATCGGTCTGCGATGCCGACGGGAAGCCGATCTCGATCTCCTTGAAGCCCATGTCGAGCAGCAGGCCGAACATGCGTGCCTTGCGCTCATGGCCCATCGGATCGATCAGCGCCTGGTTGCCGTCGCGCAGGTCGACCGAGCACCAGATCGGCGCCTTGTCGATCACCTTCGAAGGCCAGGTCCGGTCGGTGAGGCCGACGGTCGGATAGGGCTGATATTTGCGAGCCGCGTCGGGCATCCCTTTGGCCGAATCCGTGTCGGCTACCGCGGCATCGGAGCGGATTTCTTCTCGTGCGTTCATCGTCGGTTCTCCCGGCGGCTCATGGATCCACCTTCGGTGGATTGATGGCGAGCGGCGCCTTTACCAGAATTTCGTTCGCTTGATGTGATTGCCAAGGAGCATGCGCTTGCGCGGCGGTTCGACCGCCGGGCGCTCCTTCAGCGAACCCGGCGATCGCCGATAAGGCCGAGAAGAAGCAGGGTCGAAGCCAGCGCGCGCACGGTCTCGCCGGAAAAACCGGTCGAACGGGAAGCGTTGGTGGCGCGCGTGTTCATGGCGGTTCTCTTACAGGAGCCGCTTGTGAGAGGCAAGTGGGTGGCCGCGTGGTGGGCCGTGATCTGTCGGATGTTGTCCCGAACATGCGCGCTCTTCCCCACGCGCGGCAAATGCGCCAGACTCGGGCATCGACAGGGTTTCGATGCCCCTGTCGCGGGAGGGGTCGTCCATGAATTTCGTGTTCTTCTCGCCGCATTTTCCCGCCAACGGCGCGGATTTCTGCGACCGCTTGAAGAAGGCCGGGGCCAGGGTGCTCGGTATCGGCGACGCGCCCTATGACGCGCTCGACGCCAAGCTGAAAGCAGCCCTTTCGGAATATTACCGCGTCGCCGACATGGAGGACTACGATCCGGTGTTCCGGGCGGTGGGGCATTTCATCCACAAATGGGGCCGTATCGACCGTTTTGAATCGCTCAACGAACATTGGCTTGAGCTGGAAGCCAACATCCGCACCGACTTCAACATCTACGGCACCAAGCTCGATTTCGTGAAGAACCTTAAGCGCAAGAGCCGCATGCGTGCCTTCTTCCGCAAGAGCGGCGTCGACACCATCGCGCAGCGCAAATGCTCCGACCGTGCCGGGGCCATGACTTTCATCCGGCGCGTCGGCTATCCCGTCGTGGTCAAGCCCGACAGCGGTTCCGGCGCATCGAACACCTTCAAGATCTCCAACGCCAAAGAGCTCGACCAGTTCTTCCGGGACAAGCCCGAGGACGTGACCTTCGTCATGGAGCAGTTCATAGAGGGGCTGGTGGTGACCTTCGACGGGCTGGTCAACCGCGACGGCGAGGTGGTGCTGGCGGCCAGCCACCGCTACGACCAGAGCGTCATGGAGGTGGTCAACAAGGACCGCCATATGAGCTACACCTGCTTTCCCAGGATCAGCCCGGCGGTCGAGGAGGCCGGCCGCAAGATCCTGAAAGCATTCGACGTGCGCGAACGCTTCTTCCACATCGAGCTGTTCGAGACCAAGGACGACCGGGTCATCGCGCTGGAGGTCAACATGCGCCCGCCCGGCGCCTGGATGACCGATGCCATTAACTACACGTTCGACATCGACGTCTACGCGGCATGGGCCGACATGGTGGTCAGGGATGCCGCCGGCGGCCCTTACGAGGGGAAGTATTTCACCGCCTATGCCAGCCGCAAGCGGCGCCTCCACTATTTGCACAGCCATGAGGACGTGCTAGCCGCGCAGCGTGACAAGATCGTCCACCATCAGGCCATCGAAGAGGTTTTCAGCCGCGCCATGGGAAATTACGCCTACCAGATGCGCTCGAAGGACGAAGCAGCGTTGCGTGCAGCGGTCGCGTACATCCACGCGGAAAAGGCGTAAGGCGATGGACATTTCCTATCACAAGAATTTCTCGAGCCAGCTCGGCCGCGACATGGAATACAAGCGCTACGGCCATGCCGGCCGGCCGGTGGTGGTGTTCCCGACCTCGCAGGGCCGGTTCTACCAGCTCGAGGATTCCGGCGGGGTGGGCGCACTGGCCGAATTCATCGACACCGGCCGCATCCAGCTGTTCACGGTCGACGGCGTCGATTCTGAATCCTTCTTCGACAAGCATGCCGACGCCGCCCACCGCATCGCCCGCCACGAGGCCTATTTCCGCTATGTGCGCGAGGAGGCGCTGCCGGACTTCCTGTCCACAGCCGAGCAGGCCAATGGCGGGCGCAAGCTGAAGCCGCTGTTCTCGGGCTGTTCGATGGGCGGCTATCACTCGTCGAACTTCGTCTTCCGCTTTCCTGAACTCGCCAGCGGCGTCATTGCCCTGTCGGGCGTCTATTCGGCGCGCGACTTCTTCGGCAAAGCGCTCGAGGGCGACATTTTCTACAACTCGCCGCTCGACTATCTGCCCGGCATCGTCGATCCCAAACTGCTGGCCCGGCTGAAGGCGCTCAGGCTGATCTTCTGCTGCGGCCAGGGCGCCTGGGAAGAGCGGATGCTGGTCGAGACGCGCAGGCTGGAACAGATCCTGCGCGACAAATCCATTCCCGCCTGGGTCGACTACTGGGGCGGCGATGTCAGCCACGACTGGCCATGGTGGCACAAGCAACTGGTCTATTTCTTCGGCCGTTGGCTGGATGAGGACCTGATGCACAGGCTCGACTGACAGCGGGGCTCGTCCGCTGACAGCTACCCTTCCTGGCCTGCCGGCAGAGCGACGGTCTCGTGTTCCGACGCCGATCCGCGACGCAGGCCAAGGAAGACGACGATGGCGGTCATGACGGTGATTGCCGCCAGCACGATCAGCAGCCTGTCGAACGCCGTCTCGTAGGCCTGGACCAGAACAATGGCTCCGGCCTGGGGCAGATGTTGTGCTGCTTCGCCGAGATTGCCGGTCACCAGCAGTTGGGCTGCCGCTGCTGCCTGCGTCGAAGATGCCGTTCCCTGTGCGGCGAGATGCGCGGCGGTAAAGCCGGAAAGGGTCGCCATGACGATCGCCAGCGCCACGCCCTCGCAAGCGACGCGGGTGGTGTTGAAGATGCCGACCGCCATGCCGGCGCGCTCTCTCGGCACGACACTGACGGCGAGCCCGTCCATCAATCCCCAGGGCAAAGCGATGCCGACGCCGATCAGCATCAGCGGCGCCACCAGCGCACTATCGACCGGTGGTGTCAGGCTCAGCCAGACAAGCCCGGCGGCAGCGACGAGCAGGCCGACGCCGCAGATCGTGGCTGGCGCGATCCAGCGCGCCAGCTGTCCGGCGAGCATCGGCAGGATCAGCAGCGGGCCTGATAGGCAGATCATCAATTGCCCGGCCTTGATCTCGCTCATGCCCTCGATGCCGATGAAGCGGATCGGCAACAGGACGAGCAGGACGACGAAGGCGTAAGCGGGTGCCGCAGCCAGAAACTGGACGCCGACGAAGCGGGGATAGGCAAACAGCGTGAGGTCAAGCATCGGCCGTTGTGCTCGCCGCTCGACAAAGACGAAGGCGACAAAACAGATGACAGAAGCGGCCAGAAGGGTGACGACAAGGGGATCGGCCCAGCCGCTCTGTGGGGCCTGGAGCACGCCATAGGTCAGCGACGCCAGCGCGATCGTGAAAGTGCCGGCTCCCGCCCAGTCGAGGCCAGTCGCATCCGGGTCTCGCGATTCCCTGATGGTGCGCAGGCCGAGCATTGCGGCGGTAATCGCGAGTGCTGCAACCAGAAGAAAGATCGACCGCCAGCCGAATGCAGAGATGAGCAGGCCCGACGCGATCGGGCCGAAGGCGAGGCCGATACCGAAACTGGTGCCGAGAAAGCTGAAGGCGCGCAGCCGCAACGGCCCTTCGAATTCCTGGGCAAGTGCCGAGGCGCCGCCAGCGAAGGCGGCCGCACTGCCGATACCCTGCGCGGCCCGGAAAATGTCGAACCAGATGATGTCCGGCGCCAGCATCGCGCCCAGCGACGCCAGGACATAGAGGGAGAGGCCGACGAGGAAGAGGCGCTTGCGCCCATGATTGTCGGCCAGAGCGCCCGACGCCATCAGGGTGGCGCCGAAGGTCAGCATGAAGGCGTTTGTCACCCAGTTGAGCTCGATCGGACTGCCGCCGAGATCGGCCGCGATGCGCGACAGAGCGACGGCCGGACCGGTGAAGGTCAAGGGCATCGTCATCGCGGCAAGGCACACGGACAAGAGCACGAGCCATCTCTCGGCAGAGCCGGTTGTGGTCCTGGAAGTCATGGATTTCCCTATCTGAAACAGTACTCGCCGGTGGCCCGCGCGATTGCGGAGCCGGTCGTGATGACAAGATAGGTCGTCGGCATTTCAGGAAAAATGGTGTTATATCTCCTGGCATATCGGACTGAAACGCTCGAATGGAATGACGCAATGGATCGTCTCAACGGGCTCCTGGCCTTCGCCCGCACCGCCGAATTCGGCAGTTTCGTCGCCGCCGGGCGGGCGCTTGGCATCTCGGCTTCCGCTGTGGGCAAAAGTGTCGCCCGGCTCGAGCAGGAACTCGGCGTGCGGCTCCTGCAGCGCAGCACGCGGCGCATTGGCCTGACGGAAGAGGGCAAGCTGTTCAACGAGCGGGTGCGCCGCATCCTCGACGACATCGACGATGCCGAGGCGATGCTGTCGCAGACACGGGAAACACCGCGTGGGCGGCTGCGCATATCCACCCCGATCGTCACCTATCATCTGCTGCTGCCGGTGCTGTCGGAGTTCATGGCACGCTATCCCGAGATCGAGCTCGACATCGATTTCAACGACCGGATCGTCGACGTCATCGACGAGGGTATCGATGTCGCGATCCGCAGCGGCGAACTGCCGGATTCGCGCCTTGTGTCGAGACCCGTTGCGCCCTTTCGCATGCTGCTGTGCGCGGCGCCCTCCTACCTGGACCGCCATGGCGCCCCCAGCGTGCCGGCTGATCTCATCAGACATTTCGGCATAAACTTCCGCTTCCTGAACAGCGGCAGGCTGCTGGAGTGGCCGTTCACTACCGGAAGCGCCGAACCGCAGATCCGCTCGATGCTGACCTGCAACAACATGGAAGCCTTGAAGGGCGCCACGCTCGCCGGCCTCGGCATAGCTTGCATGCCGGATTTCCTGGTGCGCGAGGCGCTGCACGAAGACAGGCTGCGTACCGTCCTCGATGGTCATGTCGACGGCCGTGGCCAGTTCCGGATGCTGTGGCCCTCCAATCGCCATCTGTCGCCGAAGGTGCGCGTCTTCGTTGATTTCCTTCCCGAGCGACTTGCTGCGACAAGCGGCTCGTAGCCAACTCATCGAATAAATATGATTAATATTGTCATGTTTGTGTGGAAACATCGGAGCGGCTGTGGCATGCCGCTGACGGTGAGGGTGCCGCGCGGCGCCTTGCCCGAACCGTTTCGAAGGACTTGAGCGATGGACCAACTTAGCGCGCAAACCCGGATCAGCGACGCGGCGATCAGATCGGTGATGGACCGGCTGCGCGCAGAGCACAGCGAATTCGAGATCGACACTGGCGTTGCCGACCAGTGGGAGCTCCGCCTCTACTACGGCTCGTTGAGCGCTACGCTCGATGATGAAAGCGTGCTGATCCGCGTCGCGGCGACAGACGAAACCTGCCTGTCCTACATGAAGATGACGGTCGCCGGCCATGTCGCCGAACATCTCGGCACGACCAAGGGCATCCATTGGCAAGGCGACGGCAGCGACGCCGGTACTCCGGTCTTCTTCCGCGAGATCACGGTGATGTCGTCGACGCGGATATCGGCGCATATGCAGCGCCTGCGCTTCGCCGGCAAGGATCTCGGCCGATTTAGCCATGGCGGCCTGCACATGCGGCTGCTGCTGCCGCCGCCTGGCCGCCGGCTGGTTTGGCCGACGATGGGCGCTGACGGCTTGATCGTCTGGCCTTCTGGCGACGATGCGCTTGCCGTGCGGGTCTACACGATCCGGGCGCTGGATGCCGCAAGCGGTTGGCTCGATGTCGATTTCGTGTTGCACCCCGGCCAGAACACGCCCGCCGCCACATTCGCGCAAAACGCACGGGCGGGAGACGTCATCGGCATGATCGGACCCGGCGGCGGCGACGCCCCGGTGGCGCAGACCTTGCTTCTGCTCGGCGACGACACCGCGCTGCCCGCCATCGGCAGGATTTTGGAGCATCTGCCGCCATCAACACGTGCCGAGGCGCTGATCGAGGTCGATAGCCCGGATGACCGAATGGCGCTGGCGCAAGGGGACAATATCGACATCACCTGGCTTTACCGGCGCGGCCTCGAGGCCGGCACCGCGGGCCTATTGTCGACCGCCTTGCGTGAGCGCAATCACATGGCGCTTGCCGACGGCCTGTACGTCTGGGCAAGTTGCGAATTCGGCGATTTCCGGGAGATACGCAAGATCGTGCGCAAGCAGTGGGGCCTGCCGCGCGACCGGCACCTGGTTACGGCCTACTGGCGTCGGGATGCGCATAGCGTGGGCGAGGGCGGCGAGGACTAGTCGCTGCTTATTGCCTGACGCTTCTCGCCACCAGCCGCGCCACGCTCGGGCCGATCACCAGCACGATCAGGAAGCGTGCCGATTGCAGGGCCATGACGAAAGAGATGTCGACGTTCTGCGCTGCTGCGGCGATGATGGCGATGCTGTCCATGCCGCCGGGGCTGGTCGCCAGATAGGCGGTCAGCGGATCGATGCCCAGGAGATGGCTGATCATGAAGGCAAGGCAGCCGCAAAAGGCGACCAGCGCCACGATCGAGGCGATGATCTGCGGCAAGGCGCGCGCCGCATGGCGCAGGATCGCCCTGGTGAAGTTCAGGCCGATCGACCAGCCGACCATGGCGTAGCTGACGGCCAGCAGCCATTGCGGCAATTGCATTTCCACGCCCAAGCCGAGATGGACGACGGTGCCGAAGACAAAGGTGCCGAGGAAGAAGGGCGAGGGCAGTCGGCACAGCTTTCCCGCCAGGCCGCCAACCAGCGCGATGCCGATGGTGGCGGCGAAGGCCTGGCGGTCGATCGGCGGAAACCAGACGATGGGCGGGATTTCGACGCCCGAGGTGTCGACCCACATCTTGGCAACGAGTGCTGCGGTCATCGAGACGAAGATGACGCGCAGATATTGCATGAAAGCGACGAGGCGCTGGTCGGCACCGAAGGCACCGGCCATCAGCACCATGGCGGTGGCCGCACCCGGCGACGAGCCCCAGACGGCGGTGGTGCCGGGCAGGATGCGCCAGCGGCTGATCAGCCAGCCGAGCAGGCTGGAGGCAGTGACGGTCGCCACCACGACGCCTAAAAACAGCGGCCATTCCTGGTAGAAGACCGGAAAGATGTCGGCCGAGATCGAGCTGGCGACGAGGCAGCCGACGATCGCCTGGGCGGCGCCGAACAGAAGATGCGGCACACGCACCGTGGCGCCATTGGTGCCGGCGACGATGGCCGCCAGCATCGGTCCGATCAGCAACGCCGCCGGCAGGGTGGCGAGTTCCAGCGCGCCGGCAAACAGCAGGGAAACAACCAGCAGGGCAAGCCACTGCCAGAGCTTACGCATCCGCGCCATGCGCTCGAGTGTGGGCAGGTCCGGGGATGGCTGCTCGGCCGAGGAATCCATGTTTCGGTCTTAGACTTGAAGCGGGACGATGCGAACCCCCGCTTTGCCGAAAAAGGAAGCTGTGTGACGCGCGAGTCACGCAGTTTACCAAGGTGTCAGAGCTTTCGGATAGGACCGGGATAACGGGCGACAAGATCGTCCATCGTCAGCAAGGTAATCCCCTCAATGGTTGCCTGGGCGACCAGGATTCGATCGAAGGGATCCTTGTGGATCGCCGGAAGTCCGTCGATGGCGAGGGCATGTTCACTGGTGATCGGCAAGTCGTGATAGCCATTGTCGAATAGGCCTCGCCGGAGCAAACGGGGATCGACCTGGAAATCATCCCGTCCCAGTCCTCGTTTGATTGCGATCTCCCAAAGGCTGGCGGGACTGAACAGCAATTCGTTCTCGGGGTCCTCAATCTCGGCGAGAGCCGCAGGTGTTAGCCGATCCGGTTCGCCAGCCGCCCACAGCAGCAAATGGGTGTCGAGTAGCAGTTTCAAGTGTTGACACCGAACAGTTGCTCAATCTCCTCGCCACCCATGCGGTCGAAATCGTCGGGAACGGAAAACTGGCCGGCCATAAAACCGACCCTTCGCGCCTGCGACGAGGCCGGCTGATCGATAGGCACGACTTTCACCAATGGTTTGCCCGCCTTGGCGATGATGAACGGCTCACCTTTGGCAGCTCGGTCAACGAGACGTGAAAGATTGGTCTTCGCATTGTGGATGTTCACGGTCTGCATCGCAGGTTTCTCCAAGTGGACTTAGTCCACAGAACTTAGTCCATTTTCAGAGAATTACAAGTGGAGCGCGATGACTGGCAAAACCCGGGGTCGAGATTGTTCACCTGTCGATATTGCACCTGGAGTGCGAACCTCGCCTCGGCATAAGCCGTGGGCGGATCACCCCGTCTTGCCGTCAGCCAGCCCGAAGCCGGCGACGGGGTGGGTCTCGACCTGGAATTCGAAGCCGGCGATGAACGGCCGCGCCTTGGCGATCGCCGCCTGGACTTCGGGAAGCTGCAGCGAGGCCTTGTGGCTTTCGGCGTCGGTCCACACTTCGGTGACCCAGATCGCGTCGGCATCGGCGGGGTCGCGCGCGATGATATAGCTCAGGCAGCCCGGCAGGGCGCCTGTACTGTCGCGCAGAAGGTCCATGACCGCGTCACGCTGGCCGCGCGCCGCCCGCATCTTGCCGATCAGTCCGTACATTCCGTTGTCTCCCTTTGAGGTTTTCGACAAGAACATGCAGACCGCCAGTATGCCGGTAGCCGTTCAAGGCATCAACTGGCCGCCATTCACCTCGATCACCTGGCCGGTGATGTAGCCGCTGAGAAGGTCCGAAGAGAGGAACAGATAGGCGCCGACGCAATCCTGCGCCGTGCCGGCGCGTCCCTGCGGAATGGTGGCGACCATGCCCTTCATCTGCTCGTCGGTCGAATAGCGCTCGTGGAACGGGGTGAGAATGGTTCCGGGCGCTACCGCGTTGACGCGGATGCCGAAGCCGATCAGTTCCTTGGCCATGCCGCGCGTCACATTGGAGACGAAGGCCTTGGCTGAGCCGTAAAGCCCGGCGCCGCCGCCGGCGCCGTTGCGCGCGGCGATCGAGGAGGTGTTGACGATGAAGCCGCCCTGTTTCTTCAGCCACGGGATCGCCTTGCGCGAAGCAGTCAGCACCGAGCGCGCATTGAGGTCCATCACAGCGTCGTAATGCGCCTCGGTCTGCTCGGCATAAGGGATGCGGCCAAGCATGCCGCCGGCATTGTTGACCAGCCCGTCGAGGCGGCCGAAATATTGCGCGCTGTCCTCGACGACGCGCTCGACATCGGCGGCAACGGAAAAATCGCCCTGAACGAGAAACACCTCGCCGCCCTTGTCGGCAATCGTCAAGCCGAGCTTCTCGGCGGCGTCTTGACTCGAATTGTAGTGCAGCGCCACCTTGCATTTCTGCGCTGCATAGGCCAGCGCGAGCGCCGCTCCGATGCCGGTTGACGCACCGGTGACCAGCACTGCCTTGCCGGCAAGATCGGGTATGCTGAGTGTGGTGGCTGGCACGGTTCTTCCTCCGGGAGGTCTGCCTGTCCTTCGTAGGCCCTTGCCACCCCGGTGTTCAAGCCTTTGAGCAATTCAAGGAAACGTGTGGAGCGGTTTCCCGGCAAAGCGAGTAGCGCTTTCCCTCGGGGAATTTGCGCCAAACAAACCGCTCTACGGATGCAGATAGGCGTAACCCTGGCCTTGCAGTTCGGCGAGTTTGACGACGCCGCCCTTGTCGGCGGCATGAAACCCGGCGAGCAGGTCGGGGAGCGAAATATCCATGCCTTGCATGGTGTTGGCGCAGGCATGGGGTTCCAGCCCCTGCCGCACCAGGCCGGCGAAGCGCCCGGAAATCGCGGCCGATATGCCTTTCGACTTGAAGGCCGCGAGCGCGGGACCATGCACGACCAGCACGATGTCGACATTGCCGCCGGTGCCCTCATAGTGGTTCTTGATGTTGCCGAGCACGAAATTGACCTTGTCGGTGTCGCTCAAGTGGTAGGCGACTTTTTGCCTTGCGGGCTCGGTGGCGGCTGCCTGTGCTGCCCGCAAACCGAGAAGCGTTCCGGTTCCGGCAAGAACCGCGCGGAACATATCGCGCCGACGCATGGAATCCTCCTCCGCTTGGCGGCCCGCCGCGAATTGCGTGGCTGCGGCCGCAATACTAGCATAAATTGACGTTGCGTCCTGTCGATGCGGAGGAGAGATCACATGGCGTTCAGGGCAGGGGAATGGAAGACAGTCGCCGGCGCCGGGTTTGGCGCGGCGCTGCTTGGCTTGCTTGCCGGATCGGCCTCCGCCGACGATGCGCTGAAGCTCACCGAACTCAGTCCGAACGGCGCTGATGCCTGTTTCGGCCGCGTCTATGATGCGGGGCATCTCAAGGCGCACCCGAAGCAGAAGGTAACGCGGATCTTCTTCTACTACGGCCATGATCCGGTCAGCCGGCCGAACGAGGAACCGACCGTGAATTCCGACACGTCCTACAATGCTTTCATCGCCACCACCGTGCGCGGCGCCAAGTCGCCGGAATGGGCCGGCGGCTGGTGCAATCATGCGTCCGAGGACGGCAAGACAGGCCCGGTTCATTGCGGCATGGAATGCGACCGGACGCTTGCGTCGCTGAAGGTCGACGACAAGGGCCGGCTGTTCCTCTCGGATCTGCAGCCCGACATCTATCTCGATGCCGGTTCGGAAGAAGAACTTGGCGCTGCGGAATATAGCAGGCAGGCACTCGGCAAGGATGACGACAATTTTCGCCTCGACCCGATCCCAGCGGCGACCTGCAAGGCGGAGTTCGCGCGCATCGATCCGGTCGACCCGGCGCTAGGCCCGCCGCTGCGCGAGCGGCTGAAGCCGGACCAGGCCTTCTGCTATGGGCGCGACTACGATGCGGCGCATCTCGGCTCGCACCCCGATCAACTCACCCAGTCGATCCGGGTTTTCCGCGGCAAGGTAGAGCTGGCGTCCTTCGCCTCGGGTGGCGACGCCGCCAACTGGCCAGACGGCGCCGACATTGCCGTTACCGTCACCACACGGCAGAAATCGGCTGAGGTTACGCAGACCTATTCCTGCCAGGGCGAAGCCGACCAGTGGCGCTGCGCGGCCAGTTCGAAGATGAGCGATTCTTCCTGCGACATCGCGCAGAAGGAGATTTTCCTCAAGCGTGGCCTCAATGGCACGATGATGCTGGCAAATCCCAACAGCGCGCTCGCGATCGTCGACCTGTGTTCGAAGGCCGCCGATGGCAAGACGAAATCCGACGACAAGGTCTATCGGCTGCAGCCGATGCCGCAATCGGCCTGCTCGCCTTGAGCTTCAATGGAGGGCGCGAATGGATAAGGCAAAAGTCTTTTGGTCTGGCGGATCGCAAGCAGTACGCATGCCGAAGAAATACCGTTTCGATACCGGCGAGATTTCAATCCGTCGCGAGGGCCGAGCGGTCGTTCTCGAACCGCTTGCGCAGGATTGGGTCTGGCTCGACAGTTTGACCGGGCCACTTGACGACGATTTTGTTGAGGCAGCTTTGGAAGGCCGATAGAGACTGGCGGCGCAGACCATAGGATCCATGCGTGACATCTGAGCGCTGCTGCGGTGCAGAATTCTGTTCCGCTGCACTCTACGGACAAGGTCGCGGCATGGATCCTCGGGTCTCCGCGACGGAGCTTCGCTCCTGCTTCGCCCGTGGATGACGAAGTCGAGAAGCTTCGGTTAATTTTCCCAAGTCGCTACAGGAAATCGCCTCAGGCGAACGGCACGGCGGTTGTGCCCTTCGGCAGCTTGGCCTCGTCGTCGGGCTCGACATGGATGGTGACGCGCACCGAGGGGATTTCGGCTTTCAGCGCGTCCTCGATGCGGTCGCAGATGACATGGCTGGCGCCGACCGACATGTCTGCGTCGACGACCAGATGAAACTCGATGAAGGTGGCGCGGCCGGCGATGCGCGTCTTGAGGTCGTGCACCTCGAGCGCGCCCTTGCAATTGGCCGAGATGACGTCACGGATGCGCATGTGTTCCTGGGTGTCGACGGCGCGGTCCATCAGGCCGTTCATCGACGAGCCTATGACATGCCAGCCCTGCCACAGGATGTTCAAAGCCACGAGGACGGCAAGTGCGGGGTCAAGGATCTGCCAACCGGTCAGGATCGCTCCGACCAGGCCGCCGAAGACGCCGATCGAGGTGACCACGTCGGTCATGATGTGGTTGCCGTCGGCGACCAGTGCCGGTGATTTCTCCGCCCTGCCGGCGCGGATCAACGTCCCGGCCCAGAAGGCGTTGATGACCGTAGCGACGCCGTTGACGGCAAGACCTTCCCAGGGCTGTTCGAGCGGTGCCGGGGTCTGCCAGTGGCGCCAGACCTCGTTGAGGATCAAAAGGGCGGCGAGCACGATCAGCACGCCTTCCAGCACCGCCGAGAAATACTCGGCCTTGTGATGGCCGAAAGGGTGGTCCTGGTCGGCCGGCTTGTGGCTGACCTGGATCGCCCAGAAGGCTGCAACCGAGGCAATGACGTTGACGATCGATTCCAAGGCGTCCGAGTAGAGCGCCACCGAGCCGGTGACGTACCAGGCGGCAGCCTTCAGCGCGAGCACGACAAAAGCGACGATAATCGACCAGAAGGCGAGATTGGCGATTTTGCGCTTCGCGGCCGCCTTGGCCGCGATCGCCATCGTGTTCTCGGCTTCAGCCATGATCGTCAGGCGGCCTTTTCCTTGGCCTTGCGGGGCAAGTGGGCGACGATGTTCTCGATGATGCGCATGCCGGCATTGTGGCCGAGCGTCATGATCGATTCCGGGTGGAACTGTACCGCGGCGATAGGCTCCTTGCGGTGTTCGAAGGCCATGATTATGCCGTCCTCGGTCTCGGCTGTGACGATGAAATCGTCGGGCAGGCGCACCGGATCGGCAAAGATCGAGTGGTAGCGGCCGACGGTCACTTCCTTGGGCAGGCCCGAGAAGATGATGCCGGGCTTGGAGACCCGGATGCGCGACGGCTTGCCGTGCATCGGTATGTGCAGCTGCCGCAGTTCGCCGCCATAGGCCTCCGCCAATGCCTGCAGGCCAAGGCAGACGCCGAAGATCGGCAGTTCGCGGGCGCGCGCCTTCTTGATGGTTGCGGCGCAATCGAAGTCCTTCGGCGTGCCGGGGCCGGGCGACAGCACGACGAGATCGGGTTTCAGCCGGTCGAAGACTTCCTCAGGCACCGGCGAGCGAACGGTCGAGACGTTGGCGCCGGTTTGGCGGAAATAATTGGCCAGGGTGTGGACGAAACTATCCTCGTGGTCGACCAGCAGGATGTTGACGCCGTCGCCGACGCGCGCGGTCGTGCGCTCGGTGCTGGCGGAATTGCCTGTCTTGGCGTCGCGGATGGCGGAGAGCATGGCGGATGCCTTCAGTTCGGTTTCGGCTTCTTCTTCCTCGGGAATGCTGTCGAACAGCAATGTGGCGCCGGCGCGCACTTCGGCAATGCCGTCCTTGATACGGATGGTGCGGAGCGTCAGGCCGGTGTTCATGTCGCCGTTGAAATTGACCATGCCGATCGCGCCGCCATACCAGGCGCGCGGGCTTTTCTCGTTCTGCTCGATGAAGCGCATGGCCCACAATTTCGGCGCGCCGGTCACGGTGACCGCCCAGGCATGCGACAGGAAGGCATCGAAGGCATCCATGCCTTCGCGCAGCCGGCCTTCGATGTGGTCGACCGTGTGGATCAGGCGCGAATACATTTCGATCTGCCGACGGCCGATGACGCGCACCGAACCCGGCTCGCAGACCCGCGACTTGTCGTTGCGATCGACGTCCGAGCACATGGTCAGCTCGGATTCGTCCTTCTTCGAGTTGAGCAGTTTCAGGATCTGCTCTGAGTCGGAAATGGCGTCGTCGCCGCGCTTGATGGTGCCCGAGATCGGGCAGGTCTCGACGCGGCGGCCGTTGACGCGCACGAACATTTCCGGCGAGGCGCCGATCAGATATTCGCCTTCGCCCAGATTGATGAAGAAGGAATAGGGCGACGGATTGATGGCTTTCAGCTTGCGCGAAATCTCGGATGGCTGCGTCTCGCAGCGCTCGTAGAACATCTGGCCGGGCACGACCTCGAAAAGGTCGCCGCGCTTGAACGAATCCATCGCCTTGCGCACCAGATCGGCGTATTCGCCGGGTTCATGGTCGCCGCGCGGCGGGATGCGGTCGGGGCTCTTGAACGGCTCGGTGATTTCGTCGCGCGGCAGCCCTTCAGTCGAAAAACCCTCGCCGGCATAGTCGTAGCGGTCAGTCCAGGCCTTGGCGGAATAATGGTCGACGACCAGAATCTCGTCGGGCAGGAAAAGCACCAGGTCGCGCTGGCTCTCTTTGCGCTCGAGGGTGTGTTCGACCGGATCGAACTGGAAGGCGAGGTCGTAGCCGAAGGCGCCGTAGAGACCAAGATTGGCGTCTTCCTCGGTCTTGAACAGAGCGGTGATGGCGCGCAGTACGGTGAAGACTGAAGGGACGCGGCTGCGCTCCTCCTCGGTGAAGACACGGCCGGGCTTGGCGACATCGAGGCGGATGAGTGTCTTCGACGTCTCGGCGATGGTGACATCCGCCTGGCTGGCGAGCGCCTTGCCGATGACCGGCAGCAGCGCCTCGCCACGGCGGTTCAGCGCCTCGATGCGCATGGCACGGCCGCGCGCCGAGACGACCAGCGGCGGATCGATGATGGCGGTGTCCCAGCGCGTGTAGCGGCCGGGATATTCATAATTTGAGGAAAATACAGCGCCGCGGCGCGAATTCAGGCCGTCAACGTAAGCGTCGATCGCGCCCGCATAGGGCCGGTCGTGGCGCGCGCGCGTGATGGTTATGCCACCCGCGGTCACGAAACTTTCCGCGCCGTTTTCCAGAAGCTTTATCGTCATTGCCGTCTCCATCAGCGTCTTGGGCAACGGACCCGGGAATGGCTTGGAAAAAACAAATGGCCGCCCGGACTTTCCGCTGCGGCCACCCTCTCTTTTCACGCGCACGTGTTCGAACAGGCCGCTGTCAGCAGGCCCACCACCAAATGGTCTTGATCGAACGCATGTTCATGGCGAAAATCCATAGCCGCGAAAAACCGGATGCGCAACTGATTTGAAAAGCCTGTCCGGTGGCCGCCGCTTCAGCGTCTCATGGCACATCGCCAGGGCGGACAGTGCCGCTTAGACTGTTCCTCTAACAGCAGGAGACGGGAAAACACCATGACCGAGCAGATCGAGCGTGCGCGGACGCTCCATTCCCTCCACGTCAAGGGAAACCCGATCGTTCTCTACAACGTCTGGGATCCGGGTTCGGCCAAGATCGTCGAGAAAGCGGGCGCCAAGGCGATCGCCACCGGAAGCTGGCCGGTGGCTGCCGCGTTCGGGGCGAGAAAATCCCGCTGGAGCTGGCGCTCGACAACATCAAGCGCATCGTCACTGCCGTCGACCTGCCGGTGACCATGGACCTCGAGGGCGGCTACGGCGTCGATCCGGAGATTGTGGCTCGCACGGTGACGTTGGCGCTACGGGCCGGCGCTATCGGTTTCAATTTCGAAGACCAGGTTGTCGGCGGCACCGGCCTGCACGACATTTCTGTTCAGGTAAAACGCATCGAAGCTGCGGCAGCGGCCGTCAAGGCCTCCGGCATACCGGCGTTCATCAACGCCCGAACCGACATCTTCCTCAAGGCGAAACCGGATGCGCATGACGACGTCCTGCTCGACCAGGCCATCGAGCGCGCGCAGGCCTTCGAAAAAGCCGGCGCACACGGCTTCTTTGCGCCGGGTCTTGGCGATGAGGACCTGATCGAGACGCTTTGCAAGGCAATCGCGTTGCCGGTCAACATCATTGCGCTGGGGCACGTGCCGCCGCGCCAGCGGCTGGCCGAACTCGGCGTCGCCCGCATCAGCCACGGCCCGGTGCCTTACCGGCAGATGGCGGAATGGCTGGAGGCGAAGGCGCGACTAGCTATTTCGGGTTAAGTCAGTCCTCCAGCGTTCCCGACCGGGCGTCGGTGCTCTTCCTGTCGCCGACCAGCTTCAGAAGATCCTCGCCGGCGCGGATGATGCGGCGCGAGCGGCGGGTCAGGATGATGCCGTCCTGCGGCGCGAACACCTCGGTGCGGCCGTCGGCTTCACCCGGTGCATGGACGATGGTGGCGAGGCGCGCGCCCCTGGCGACGCGGTCGCCGGGTTTCACGTCGTAGAGCACGGCACCGGCCCGTGGCGCCGGCATCATGTCGATGTTTTCCAATGGCGCCACGAAGCCGGTGAAAGGACCCGGCGCGGGCAGGGTGCTATCGGCGATCACGCCGCGCGCCACCAACAGCCGGTAGAGGCCGTCGGCGTCGGCGGCGGCCAGGGCACCGTCGACATCGAGGATGCCGCGATATTCGACGGTGGTGGCGACGCGGCGGTCGAGCTTGGCCACATCGGCGGGGACGTTCTGGTAGGGCATGATCGAGGCGCCCTCGAAGGTGCCGTCGGTGTCCTCGCTCCACAGCACGACCGCGTCGACGCCCATGGCGGCGGCGCAATCGGCCATGGCAGGCCACAGGCTGGTGTGGACGTAGAGGTAGGCGAGGCCCTCGTCATCGCAGTGCAGGTCGAGCACGATGTCATGGCCGAGCGAGAGCTGCACCAGCCGCGTCTTCAGCCGCTGGTCGACGCTGCCAAGGGTGGTGTCGGGCAAGAGCGCTGTGTCGGGCGCGGTGAGCAGCGGAAAGCCGCGGTTGAAATTGGTGCGCGTGCCCAGATGGAAGCGGCCCTGATGCTCGCCGAAATGATATTGCGCCCGGCCGATCGGATTGGCCCAGGGCACGACGGTGAGATTGCCCTTGATGCGGCCTTCGGCCTCCGCTTTGGCAAGCATCGGCATCAGCGCGTCGATGGCGACGACGCCCGGCAACTCGCCGGCATGGAGTGCCGCCTGTAGGTATGCCGAAGGAGCAGCCTTGTCGGAACCAGTGAAGCGGAACAGCGGGAATTCGTAGGAAACCCCTTCGCTTTCGCCGGCGATGCGCTCGATCGATTTCTGCATGACTTCCTCCATCAAGAGCGAGAGACATGCGATTTGAAGGCGCCGATGTCGATTGGTCCAGCCCGCCGCGCTATGGGCGCAAGAGGCTATTCAGCCGGAAGCGGGATGACCGGCGCGCGCCGGTCCAGCGCCTGCGACAGCACGGCGACGGTGACCGCCAACAAAGCGAGTGCTGCGCCGACCAGCGGCAAATTGGCATAGGAAACACCGGCGGAAAGGGCAACGCCGCCGATCCAGGCGCCGCTGGCATTGCCGACATTGAAGGCGCCCTGGTTCAGCGTGGCGGCGAGGTTCGGTCCCTCGGAGGCCGCCTCGACGACCCGGATCTGCAGCGGCGGCACGACGACGAAGATGAGCAGGCCCCACAGGAAGACGATGCCGACGGCAACGCTGGCGATTGCGCCGAACTGCCTGAAGCCAACGAAAAGCAGGGCCATCAGCAGCAGCGTGCCGATCACTGTCGGCATCAGTTTCCAGTCGGCCAGTCTGCCGCCGATAATGTTGCCGATGGTCATGCCCGCGCCGAACAGCAGCAGAACCCACGTGACTGCCGAGGTCGACAAGCCCGATACCTCGGTGAGGTAGGGTTTGATGTAGGTGAAGACGGTGAACAGGCTTGCGGAGGTCAGCGCCGCGATCAGCATGGCCAGCCAGACCTGCAGCTTGCCCAGCACGCGCAGCTCGCCGCGCAGGCCGCCACCGCTTGGCTGGGCGACATCGGACGGCACCAGCCAGGCGATCGCTGCCACCGAGATCAGGCCGATACCGACCACGGCAACGAAGGTGGAGCGCCAGCCGAACGCTTCGCCAAGTGCGGTTCCGGCGGGAACACCCAGGATGTTGGACAGCGTCAGCCCGGCGAACATCAGCGCGATGGCGCTGGCGCGTTTGTTGCGCGGCACCAGGCTGGCGGCAACGACCGAGCCGATGCCGAAGAAGGCGCCATGGCCGAAAGCGGTGAAAACGCGCGCGGCCATCAGCGTCCAGTAGTTGGGCGAGATGGCGCAAAACAGATTGCCGATGACGAACAGGACGGCCAGCCCGACCAGCACAGGCTTACGCGGCAAATGCGCGGTGGCCATCGCCACGATCGGCGCGCCGAAGACGACGCCCAGCGCATATCCGGTAACCAGCAGGCCGGCAGAAGGGATCGATACGCCGAGGTCGGCTGCGACCTCGGGCAGCAGGCCCATGATCACGAATTCGGTGGTGCCGATGCAGAAGGACGCAATGGCAAGCGCAAGGATCGGCAAGGGCATGGGGCGTCCAGACTGAATCGGTTCAAATTGAGACTGCGCGAAGGACGCCACCGTGCGCAAGCTGCATTGCTGCATTGCAGCGATGCAGAAAAGGAAGAGCTTTGAAATGGGTCGCTAACAGGCTGTCAAACCAGCGGCTTCAATTCCTGGGCAATGGTTGGCAACAGCTCCGAGACATTCGGGTGGATGTGCACGGCACGCGCCAGCGTGTCGACGGGCGCCTTGGCGTACATCAGGTCGAGTACGCTATGGATAACCTCGTCGCCGCCGGGGCCGAGCACCGAGCAGCCGAGGATCTGCCTGGTGTCGGCGTCGACCAGGATCTTCATGAAGCCCTGCGTCTCGCCCTTTTCGATAGCGCGGCCGACGCGGGTCATCGGCCGCTGGCCGACCAGCGCGCGACGGCCGGATTTCTTCACCGCGGCCTCGGTCATGCCGCAGCGGCCGAGCGGTGGGTCGATGTAGAGCGCATAGGCTTCGATGCGATCACTGACCTTGCGCGGATCGTTGTCCAGCAGGTTGGCGGCGACGATCTCGTAGTCGTTGTAGGAGGTGTGGGTGAAGGCGCCCCTGCCGTTGCAGTCGCCCATCGCCCAGATGCCGGGCACGCTGCTGCGCAACTGGTCGTCTACAGAGACGAAGCCGCGCTTGTCGACCTCCACGCCAGCCCTCTCCAGGCCGAGGTCATCGGTGTTGGGCGTCCGCCCCAGAGCCAGCAGCACGTGCGAGCCGACCGCCGGCGGTTTGCCGGCGGAGAAGGTCACGGCAATGTCCTGGCCCTGTCTGGCGAAAGCGATGTCGTCGGCGCCGACATGGACCGTGATGTCTTCGTTTTCGAGGATCGACAGGATGGCGGCGGAGACATCCTCGTCCTCGCGGCCGGTCAGGCGTGGGCTCTTCTCGATGACGGTGACTTCGCTACCGAAGCGGCGGAACATCTGTGCGAATTCGAGCGAGATGTAGCTGCCGCCGACGACGATGAGATGGCGCGGCAGCACGTCGAGATCCATCATCGAGGAATTGGTCAGATAGTCGATGTCGTGGATGCCGGGCAGGTCTGGGACCGAGGCTCGGCCGCCGGTGTTGAGGAAGATCTTTTCGGCGGTCAGCAGATCGTCGCCGACGCGCACCGTGTTGGCGGATTCGAAACGCGCATGGCCGCGATAGAGGGTGCATTTGTCCATGCCGGCAATCCAGGTCTCGAGATTGGTGCGGGCGTCGATCGTCACCTTGTCCTTGCGCGCCTTGATCCTGGCATAGTCGACCCCGACGGGGCCACTGAGCGTCACGCCGTAGTCGGCGGCGCGGCGCGCCAGATGCGCGGCGTAGGCACTGGCGACCATGGTCTTGGTCGGCATGCAGCCGGTGTTGACGCAAGTGCCGCCGACCAGCTTGCGCTCGATCAGCGCCACGCTCATGCCGGCGGCCGTCAGCCGGCCGGCCAGCGGAGGGCCAGCCTGTCCGGCACCGATGATGATGGCGTCGAAGGTTTTCGTCGTCATGCCACCGCCGCTACGATCAGCAGGCCGCCGATGATCGCCACCGCGTCCTCGATGAAGGCGGCGGGCGGATCCTTGCCGAAGGCGGCTGCGAGCCGGCCGCGAGCTTCAGCGCCGCCCAGCGTGCCGATGACAGCGCCGATGGCGCCGGCAATCAAGCCGCCGATGGTGGCACCGCCTGTCGCGCCGATCACCGCGCCGGTGAAGGCGCCCATGACGATGCGGGCGCCGAATTGCTGCGGCACTTTACGGCTCGGCGTCGACGGCAACTGGTCGGTGACCAGTTCGACGATGGCCAGGATGGTGAAGATGCCGACAGCCGCCCAGTGACTCATGAAGCTCGCCCAGGTGCCGGCAACCGGCAGCCAGCCGAGATAAGCGCCCCAGGCAACGGCAGCCGGCGCCGTCATGGCGCGAAGACCGGCAATGACGCCGATCAGAAGTGCGAGAATGTAGAGCATGGTCGATCCCCCTCGATCACCGGGCCAGGACGGCCTTTGAGACGGCAGGCTACCATAGGTCCAATATTTGACCAGTACTTGCATCGGCGCTTTTCTGTTGGCCGCACTTGTGCTTTTGAAGGACGTGAACTGGAGACCGCGTCATGGCCGAAAGCGAGCGCGTGAGGATGGCGGCCGGCGAATGGTACACCTGCCTCGATGATGAGCTGGAGTCCTTGCGTATGGTAGCGCGTGACGCGGTGTTCGAGCACAATTGCCTGCCGCCGCGGCAGCGCGGCAATCTCGGGTCGGGCTTGAAAGCTTTACTCGGCGACGCCGGCGAGGGTGCCCGCATCGAGGCGCCGTTTCACTGCGCCTATGGTTTCAACATCTTTCTCGGCGACGGCGTCTTCCTCAATGCCGGCTGCACCATCCTCGACACGGCGAGTGTGCGCATCGGCAAGGGAACGCTGCTCGGTCCCAATGTGCAGATTTATTGCGCCGAGCATCACAAGGAGGTCGCTGGGCGGCAAGCTGGACTGGAGATCGCCAAGCCGGTCGAGATCGGCGCCAATGCGTGGATCGGCGGCTCAGCCGTCATCCTTGGCGGCGTCAGCATCGGTGAAGGTGCCATCGTCGGCGCCGGCGCGGTGGTGACGCGCGACGTGGCTGCGAACACCACGGTGGTCGGCAATCCGGCACATCAGGTCAAGCGGGACTGAATAGATCAGGACGACAGAACGTACGTCATGCGCTCGCCCTGGTCGGTCCTTCTGGAGAATTCGCGCCGATACTGCGCCGGCGATGTTCTGAGCCTTGCGGCGAAATGCTGACGCAGCGAGGTGGCGCTGCCGAAGCCGGCTTCGAACGCCACCAGGTCCATCGATTTCTCCGTTGCCTCCAGCAGCCGTTGAGCCAGTTCTATCCGTTGGCTGGTCAGCCAATCGCCGAAACTGGTGCCGATCGATTTTTGGAAGCGGCGGGTAAAGGTGCGCCGGGTCAGGCCGGCGGCCTCGGCGACGCTATCCAGGCTATGAGTCTCTCCGAGCGCCGCGCGAACCGCGTCGAGGGCCTGGGTGAACCGGTCGGCGTCCGCGCTTCTTTCCACCGGATGCTCGATGAATTGCGCCTGCCCGCCCTGCCGATGCGGAGAAAGAACGATCTGGCGGGCGAGCCGCAGTGCCGCTTCCGCGCCGTAGCGGGCGCGCACGATGTGGAGACAGCAGTCCAGACCGGCGGCGACGCCGGCCGAGGTCACGATGTCACCATTGTCGACATAGAGCACCGAGGCATCGACGGCGACGTCGGGATGGATTTTCTGCAACTGTTCGGAATAGGCCCAGTGCGTCGCGGCACGACGGCCCGAAAGCAGCCCGGCCGCGGCAATGGCGAAGGTTCCAAGGCACAGGCCGACGATCAAGGCCCCGCGTTGGTGCGCCCGGCGCAGCGCCTCCATCAGCGGCGGCGATGCCGGCTCGCCGAGATGATGCCAGCTTGGAATGATGACGATATCGGCGCCGTCGAGCCCTTCGAGTCCATGCGGCGCGGCAATTGTCAGTCCGGCCTCGGTGTGGATCGGGCCGGGCTTGACCGCGCAGATGCGGAAGTCGAAGCGCGGCAGGCCAAGCGCCGTCCTGTCCTCTGCGAAGACCAGGCACGGTACGGAAAGGTGGAACGGGCTGATGCCGTCGAAGGCGAGTACGGCAATGATCGGGTCGGTCATGGGTGCTTCCGGCAGTTGAATGCGGATTGTCCCAATTCTTTCGAATGATGTCAATCGGGCCACTTTCGACTGTCGGGGAGTCCGCCTATTTTCGGTCCATCGCATTCAAGCCGGAAAGGAAAACACCATGTCTGACCCAGCCCACGCCACGCCACGCCGGGCGCTGATCGTCGTCGATGTGCAGAACGATTATGATGGCGGCAGTCTTGCCATCCAGCATCCGCCGTTCCGCGACAGCGTCGTCCATGTGGCGCGGGCGATGGATGCAGCGACTGCTGCCGGCATCAAGGTGGTGGTCGTCAAGCAGATGGCGCCCGAGACATCGCCGATCTTCGCCGGGGGAAGCCATGGCGGCGAACTGCATCCCGAAATCGCCAGGCGTGGGCGCGACCATTATGTCGAAAAGAACCTGCCCTCCGCCTTCACCGGCACCGACCTCGAGGACTGGCTGCGCGCCAACGCCATCGATACGATCACGGTGGTCGGCTACATGACGCACAATTGCGACCTGTCGACCATCATCCACGCCGTGCATATGGGCTTTGCCGTCGAGTTCCTGTCGGATGCGACCGGATCGGTGCCTTACGCCAACAGCGCCGGCTACGCCTCGGCCGAGGAGATCCACCGCGTGGTCACGATCATCCTGCAGTCGCGCTTTGCCGCCGTGCTCAAGACCGCCGAATGGGTCGAGTGCCTGAAGACCGGCGCGCTGCCGGAACGCGACACCATCTTCGGCTCCAACCAGCGGGCGCTGTCACGCAGCGCCGCGTAGGGACTATCTAAAAACAGAAAGGGGCGCCCCACAGGAAGCCCCCCATTTTGGTAGAAAAAAAAGTATAATAAAAAAAC